>DATABP010000221.1:0-2367 GCA_036259515.1 Thermoanaerobaculia bacterium
CGCCGGGCGCGCTGGCGCTGCTGCGCTACCTGCTGTTCGAGGACGGCGCCGGACGCACCGCCGCCGCGACCGCCCGTTCCCGCTCCGCCTCGGCTCCCTCGCCGCCGGCGGCCTCCGACACGTCGTCGCTCACAACAGCTCCCGCGCCTCGGCTCCCAGCGCCTGCCGCAGCTTGCGGAGCGCCAGGAGCGTCCGCGTCTTCACCGTGCCGAGCGGCAGGCCCTCGCTGTCGGCGATCTGGCTCTGCGACAGCCCGCGGTAGTAGGCCAGCGCCAGCACGCGCCGCTGCTCGGGCGGCAGGCGCGCCATCTCGGCCTGCACCCGCCGCCGGCGTTCCTCGTCCTGTACGCGCGACAGCCCGGCGGCGGATTCATGGCGCGGCGTCTCGAGCGACGAGGCGGCGACGGTGCGCTCGCCGCTCCGGCGGCTGCGCAGCCGGTCGATGGCGCGGCTCCTGGCGAGGAGCACCAGCCAGGTGGAGACCGACGAGCGCTCCGGCTGGTAGCGCCCGGCGTGGTTCCAGGCGTGGACGAAGACCTCCTGGAGCACCTCCTCGGCCTCCGCCTCGTCGCCGAGGACGCGCAGCGCCAGCGCGTGGAGGGTCGGCGCCCAGCGGTCGTACAGCTCGCCCAGCGCCGACTCGTCGCGTGCCGCCAGCCGCCGCATCAGCTCGCTCTCGCCGGACGGTCGCGCCGCCGGCCGCGCTTCCCGGATGGGGTCCATGGGGGCCTCGCAGGCTCCTTCGAAGGTGCCCGAAGTCTAGCACTCCGACCGCTCCGCTCCGCTCCGTCCGCTCCGCTACTTCCTCGGCGGCGCGGTCGGCCGGATCTCCACCTTGCTCGGCAGCGCCCGCGGCGGGAAGCGGAGGAGGTCGCGCACCACCTGCGCCACGTCCTGGGGCTGGAGCATCCAGTCGCGCTCCTTGCGCTCGCGGAAGCCGGTGTCGACGCTCCCCGGCAGGATGGTGGTCACCCGGACGCCGTGGTGCCGGAGGTCGAGCATCGCCGCCTCGCTCATCCCGAGGAGGCCGAACTTCGAGGCGTTGTAGGCGGCGCCGCCGGCGAGCGGGTGCTGAGCGGCGAGAGACGCGACGTTGAACACCCAGCCGCCGCCGCTCCGCTTCATCGCCGGGGCGGCGGCGCGCAGGAAGTAGAACGGGCCGTCGAGGTTGGTGCGCAGCACCTCGCGCCACTGGTCGCCGGAGAGCTCGTCGACGGCGGCGAAGTGGCCGAGGCCGGCGTTGTTGACCAGGCAGTCGAGCCGCCCCGCCTCGCCGGCCACCCAGTCGACGAAGCCGTCGACCTCGGCCTGCTCGCGCACGTCGACCGCCCGGCCGGCGACCTCGCCGCGGCCGGCGAGATCGTCGAGCGCGGCGGCGACCGAGGCCGGGTCGCGGCTGCACAGGAACACCCGCCAGCCGTCGTCGAGCAGTCCCTCGACGATCGCCCTGCCGATGCCGCGGCTGCCGCCGGTGACGATCGCCACCGGCCGCCGCCCGTCCGTCCGCGTCTCGCTGGTCATCCGCGTCGCCTCCTCGCCTGCTACCCTACCGCGCGCCGCGGAATGGCCGGTGCATCCGGCGCGGTTTGAATGGCCGGGAAAGGAGACTCGACCCCACCATGATGTTCGATCCGATCTATCTGGCGCTGATGCTGCCGGCGTTGCTGTTGTCCCTGTGGGCGAGCTGGCGCACGCGCTCGGCGTTCAACAAGTACTCGCGCGTGCGCACGCTGTCCGGGCTGACCGGCGCGCAGGCGGCGGCCAAGCTGCTCGCCGCGGCGGGGATCCGCGACGTCGAGATCGTCGCCACCCGCGGCACGCTGTCCGACCACTACAACCCGGCGACCAAGAAGCTGGCGCTGTCCGAGCCGGTCTACGGCTCGGCGTCGGTGGCGGCGGTGGGCGTCGCCTGCCACGAGGCCGGCCATGCCATCCAGCACGCCCGCCACTACGCGCCGCTGTGGCTGCGCTCGGCGCTGGTGCCGACGGCCAACATCGGCTCCTCGCTCGGCTATCTCACCATGATGCTCGGCCTCTTCCTCCTCTACATGAGCGACGGCGGCGGGCTGGGCCGCACGGTGATCCTCTTCGGCGCCGTCCTCTTCTCGGCGGTGCTGCTCTTCCAGATCGTCACCCTGCCGGTCGAGTTCGACGCCTCGGCGCGCGCCAAGAAGCTGGCCTTCGAGCACGGCATCGTGATGGACCAGGAGCGCGCCGGGATGGCGAAGGTGCTCAACGCCGCGGCGCTGACCTACGTCGCCGCCGTGGTCTCGACGCTGATGACGTTGCTGTACTTCCTGCTCCGGGCGGGGTTCCTGGGCGGCAACCGGAACTGACGCGGCGCCAGCACCCCCACCTCTGGGTCAC
>DATABP010000222.1:0-3643 GCA_036259515.1 Thermoanaerobaculia bacterium
CCGGGCGGGCGGCGGCGGCGGCCGGCGGCTCGCCGCGGCCGAGCCAGCGCACCGCCTCGCCGTACGGCCGCTCCGCCGAGCGGTCGGAGGCGACCAGCTCGGCGAGCTCGAACCAGGTATGGTCGGCGAGGAGCTCGACGAAGCGCTGGCCCACCGCGCCGGTCGCCCCCAGCACCGCCGCCGGGATCTTGTGCCGCCGAGGAAGGGTCATCGCACGGCCTCCCGAAGCAAGTTCTCCGCCACCGCCGCCCCTCCCGCCTGGAGACTCTACTCCCCGAGCCGCGCCCGCCAGGCCAGGAGCGCCGGCAGCAGCGTGATCGCCACCAGCGCGGTGAAGCCGGCGCCGAGGATGGCGACCAGACCGATCGAGCGCAGCCCCGGGTAGTGCGAGGTCGACAGCGACCCGAAGCCGACGATGGTCGACAGCGCCGCCACCACCACCGCGTTGCCGGTCTCCACCAGCCCCGCCTCGACCGCCGCCCCGCCGCCGCCCCCCGCCCGCTCCTCGCGGTAGCGGTGGACGACGTGGAGCCCGTAGTCGACCCCGATGCCGATGACCATCGTGGTGACGAAGACGTTCATGAAGTTGAGCTCGATGCCGAGGAGCGCCATCGCGCCGAGCATCCAGACGATGCCGACGGTCAGCGGCAGGAGCGAGATCAGCGTCAGCCGCAGGCGGTGGAAGTCGAGGTAGACGAGGAGGACGACGAGCCCGAGGCCGAGGAGCCCCGCCGTCCAGGCGTCGCGGCGCACGGTGCCGCGCACCCGCTGGTTGAGCACGTTGGTGCCGGTCAGCGCCACGTCCGGCCCGAGGCGCTCGGCGAGCGCGACGGCGGCGGGCGGCGGCTCGCGGCGCCAGCGGTTGTCCGGCGGGTAGAGGTAGACGATCGACTGCCAGCGCCCGTCGCCGGTCGGCTGCAGGAAGCGGTCGAGGAGCTGCCGGGTCTGCGGGTGCTCCGCGAGGTCGTCGGCCGAGAGCGGCCGCGACGGCGACACCGCGGCGCGCAGGAGCTCGAGCCCCGGCGCGAAGTGCTCGGCGCGCAGGCCCTCCTCGGCCAGCGCGGCGCGGAAGGTCGCCTCGATGCGCCCCATGTCGAGCGCGTCGTTCCGCTCGCGCTCCAGCCAGTCGAGCACCTCGGCCTGCCGGCGCGGCGGCGGGATCAGCGAGGTCACCGCCGAGAGCCGGTAGAAGGTGCCGTCCTCGACCAGCGCCTCGGCCTCCTCGGCGGCGCGGCCGGCGAGCGCGATGGCGTCCTCGCGGCTGTCGCCGGTCGCCACCAGCATCATGTAGTCGAAGCCGGTGCCGAAGCGCTGGCCGACCTCGCGGGCGACCTCGATGCCGCGGTTGCCGGCCGGGCGCATGGTCGTCGTCGAGTCCTGGAACTCGAGCCGCAGGGCGAAGACGAGCGCCACCGCGGTGACCGCCAGCGCGGCGCCGACCACCGCCTTGCGCCGGCGGGTGGCGAGGCGCACCAGCCGCCGGGTGCCGAAGTCGTGGAAGTAGAGGCGCGGCCGGCTGTCCTTCGCCCGGTGGCGGTCCTCGCGCCAGGCGATCAGCGCCGGCATCAGGAGCAGCACCGAGACGAGGCAGAGGAGGATGCCGGCGCCGGTCAGGAGCCCCATCTGCCGAAGGCCGGTGAAGTCGGTGACCAGGAAGGCGCCGAAGGTCGCCGCGGTAGTCACCGCGCCGACCACCACCGCCCGCCCCGACGACCCCGACATCGTCGCCAGCGCCTGCTCGACGCCGGCGCCGCGCCGCCGCTCCTCGACGTAGCGGCCGTAGGAGACGATGACGAAGTCGACGCCGAGGCCGATGAGGAGCGCCGCCGTGCCGCTGGTGGCGGTCGACAGCGTGCCCATCGCCAGCGAGGCGAAGGCGAAGGTGAAGATCAGCCCGCAGGCGAGCGGCGCGGCGGCGAAGAGGAGCGGCCCGAAGCGCCGGAAGGCGACGAGGACGAGGAGCAGCACGCCGACCAGCGAGGTGGCGATGCCGAGCACCGCGTCGCGGACGATGAAGCGGGCGTCGTCGAGGGCGGTGAGGTAGCTGCCGCCGAGCGCCACCTCGGGCGGCGGCGGGAAGCCCTCGGCGAGCGCCTCGTCGAGCGTCGCGAAGCCCAGCGTCTCCGGCCACTCGGCGCGCGTCGCCTCGGCCGCCGCCTCGGTGGCGGCGGCCAGCCGCTGGTCGAAGTCGACGTCCTGCGGCGGCCGCGTCGGCTTGACGAGGAGGAGGAGCAGGCGGTGGTCGCGCGAGACGTAGTAGCCGCTCGCCCAGTCGACGCCGATGGCGCCGCGCGAGGCGTCGACCCGCTCCAGGAACACGTCGGCCAGCCCGAAGGGGTCGAGCGCCAGCAGCCGCTCGGCGGCGCCGCCCTGGGGGGTCGAGGCGAGCCGCCGCATCTCGGCGACGCGCTCGCGGATGCCCTCGTCGGTCAGCCGCCCCGCGACCGCCGCCCGCTCCCGCTCGTCGAGGAAGAGCGCCGCCTTGGGGAACAGCTCGGCGAGGAGCTCGTCGGTCTCCCCCAGCCGGTGCTCCACCTCCTCCACCTCCTCGAGAGCGCGGAGGCGCTCGGCGAGGCGGTCGGCGAAGGTCTGGTAGGGCGCCAGCACCTCGCCCTCGGGCACCCGCACCACCACCAGCATGTAGTCGATCGAGCCGAAGCGCTCCATGGTGTCGCGGAAGGTGGCGACCACCGGGTCGTCCTGCGGCAGGAGCGCGAGGAGGTCGGTGTCGAGCTCGAGCCGGCTGATCAGCCCGAGCGACACCGCGACGGCGACGGCGAAGCCGGCGAAGATCGCGCGGTAGCGCCGCCGCGCGAAGGACGCGAGGCGGCCGAGGAGAGCGCTCTCGGCGCTCACGTCGCCGAGGGCGCCTCGCCGCGCCAGATCAGGCGCCCGAAGCGCACGAAGTACTCGATGCCGGAGACCACGCTGACGATCACCGCCACCCACAGCGCCGTCGGCGCCAGATGCGCGAACTCGCCGAGCTGCTCGTAGACGATGAGGAGCGAGATGGCGACGATCTGCACCACCGCCTTGACCTTGCCGGTCCACCCGGCGGGGATGACCACCGCGTCCGCGGCGGCGAAGCTGCGCAGCGCGCTGACCGCGAACTCCCGCGCGATGATCACCATCACCATCCACGCCGGCGCCACCCCCAGCTCGACCAGCGAGATGAACGCCGCCGACATCAGGATCTTGTCCGCCGCCGGGTCGAGGAGCTTGCCGAGCCGGGTGATCTTCTTCCAGCGCCGGGCGATGAAGCCGTCGAGGAAGTCGGTCGACGAGGCGAGGAGGAAGAGGCCCAGCCCGTACCACTCCTTGTCCTCGATCTTGGTCAAGAGCACCACGACGAGGAGCGGCACGAGCAGGATGCGCGAGATGGTCAGCGCGTTGGGGAGGTTCAGCATCGGCGGTTCGGGAGCGGCGGGCGGGCCGGCGGCGAGGCCGGCGACGGGCACGGCGTCGAGGCGGCGCGTTCTACGCGACGGAGACGCTTCGCCGCGGCGCGGCGCGGGGCCGGGAGCGCGAGGCGGCGTTCCAGCGGGCAGCGGGGATCAACGGGCGGCGACGGTGACGGCTATCGTCGTCCCCGGCGCGGCGAAGCGTCTCCGTCGCGTAGAATGCGCCGCCTCGACGCCGTGCC
>DATABP010000223.1:0-3042 GCA_036259515.1 Thermoanaerobaculia bacterium
CGACCTCCCGGCCGCGCGGTGGGCACTCTCGTTCGCGCCGCTGCCGGCGGTCCGCGGCTCGCGCGGCCGCGCCGGCGAGGCGGCGTCCCTCGTCGAGCGCTTCCGCGACCGCGGCTTCCTCACCCGCGACGCCGCCGTCCGCGTGTCGCGCCTCCTCGCCGAGCCGGCGATCCCCCGCGCCGAGCGGGCCCGCCGCCGTTTCCTCCACCGCCTCGGCTCCGCCTGGCCCACCGCCGCCGCCCGCCTCGGCGCCGCCATCCCCGACGGCTCCAACCGCCGTCTCGCCGCCTGGCGCCGCGCCGTCGCCGAGCTCGCCGCCCTCCTCGCCGCCGACGGCGAGCGCATCCTCGACCCCCCGCGCCTCCTCACCGGCGAGGACGTCCAGCGCCTCCTCGCTCTCCCGCCCGGCCGCCGTGTCGGCGAGGTCCTCGCCCGCGTCCGGCAGACCCAGATCGACGGGAAGGTCGCCACCCGAGAGGAGGCGGAGGCTCTGCTGCTCGGCCGCGAGCCCTGATCCGGCGCGCTCCCGGTCCGGCGTTCCGATCCCGCCCCTACGCCCCCGCCTGCGCCGCCTTGCCGTTCCCGTCCGCCGCCGCCTTCTGGCCTCGGCCCACCTTGTCCGCCTCGTCCATCAGGTGGGTCAGCCACGCCTCGACGAACGGCTCGATGTCGCCGTTGAGCACCCGGTCCGCGTCGCCCACCTCGACGCCCGTCCGGTGGTCCTTGACCATGCGGTAGGGCTGGAGGACGTAGCTGCGGATCTGGCTGCCCCAGGCGATCTCGCTCTTGGCGCCCTCGCGCTCGGCCTCGATGGCGGCGCGCTTCTGCATCTCGAGGTCGTAGAGGCGGGAGCGCAGCATCTTCATCGCCGTCGCGCGGTTCTTGAACTGGCTGCGCTCGGCCTGGCAGGCGACGGCGATGTTGGTCGGCAGGTGGGTGATGCGCACCGCCGACTCCGTCTTGTTGACGTGCTGGCCGCCGGCGCCCGAGGAGCGGTAGGTGTCGATCCGCAGGTCCTTGTCGAGGATCTCGATCTCGACGTCGTCGTCGACCTCCGGGTAGACGTCGACCGAGGCGAACGAGGTGTGGCGGCGGCTCTGGGCGTCGAACGGGCTGATGCGCACCAGCCGGTGGACGCCGCCCTCGCCCTTGAGGTACCCGTAGGCGTGCTCGCCGCGCACCGCGAAGGTGGCGCTCTTGATCCCTGCCTCCTCGCCGTCGAGGCGGTCGAGGAGCTCGACCTCGTAGTCGTTCCGCTCGGCCCAGCGCAGGTACATGCGGAGCAGCATCTCCGCCCAGTCCTGGGACTCGGTGCCGCCGGCGCCGGGGTGGATGGCGACGATGGCGCTCTTGTCGTCGTCGGGGCCGGCGAGCTTGAGCTCCAGCTCGAGGCGGGCGAGGTCGCGGTCGAGGCGGTCGAGGAAGGGGAGGGCCTCGGACTCGTCCTCGCCCTCGGCGAGGAGCTCGCGCCAGGCCTCCAGCTCGGAGGCGTCGCTCCGCAGCTGGTGGAGGGTCTTCACCCGGCGCTCGACGCTCTTCCTCCGCCGCACCACCGGGGCGCTGGCCTCCGGGTCGTCCCAGAAGCCCGGCTTCTGCATCTCGCGGTCGAGCTCGGCGAGCTCGTCGTCGAGGCGGGCGCCCTCAAAGATACCCCCGGAGCCCGAGCAGGCGCTCGGACGACCGTTGGATGCGTTCCTGGGCTTCGGGGATCATGCGCGGCTCCTCCGGAAGAGTGCTCGATGGGGACGGCGGGGCGCGGGCGGCGGGCGGGCCGCGCCGGCACCGTGGGTAACAGGGGCGCCGGGTCGCGCCTTCCACGGCGGCGCATACACTAGCCGCGATGCCGGCCGCCGCGCTCCGCCTCGACGTCGTCTCGCCGCTGCCGCCGGTGCGCTCGGGGATCGCCGACTACACGGTCGACCTCCTGCCGCACCTCGCCGCGCGGCCGGAGGTGACGGAGCTGCGGGTGACGCGGTTGCCGGCGCAGGAGGTGGCGGCGGAGGTGGTCGAGCGCTGGCGACCGGTGCCGTCGGACGACACCGGCGCCGGCGGCCGCCTGCCGCTCTACCAGATGGGCAACAACCTCTACCACGAGGCGGTCTTCGACCTCGCCATGGAGCGGCCGGGGGTGCTGGTGCTCCACGACCTGGTGCTCCATCACCTGGCGGTGGAGCGGACGCTGTCGCGCGGCGTCTTCGATCCCTACGGCGACCAGCTCGCCGCCGACCACGGCTGGATCGGCGAGGCGGTGGCGACCACCCGCCGCTGGGGCGGCTACAGCGACGCCGGCCTCTTCGCGCTGCCCGCCCACCGCACGCTGCTCCGCCGCCAGCGCGGCGTGCTCGTCCACTCCGCGTGGGCGGCCGGGGTGCTCGCCGAGGAGGACCCCGAGCTGGCGGTGCGCGCGGTGCCGATGGGGGTTCCGCTGCCGCCGGACGCCGGCCCGCCGGGCGGCCCGGCGGCGCGGGCGGCGCGGCGCGAGCTGGGGCTGCCGGAGACGGCGCCGGTGGTCGGCTCGTTCGGCTTCCAGACGCCGATCAAGCGCACCCTCGCCGCGGTGCGGGCGCTCGCCCGGCCGGGGATGGAGGCGGTGCGGCTCCTCGTCGTCGGCGAGGTGGCGCCGCAGGTCGACCTCGCCGGGGAGGCGCTGCGGCTGGGGGTGGCGGACCGGGTGACGATCACCGGCTTCGTCGACGGCGCGCGGTTCGGCCGCGCGCTCGCCGCCTGCGACCTCGCCGTCAACCTGCGCTACCCCTCGGCGGGGGAGACCTCGGCGTCGCTCCTGCGGCTCCTCGCCGCCGGCCGCGGCGCGGTGGTCTCCGACTACGCTCAGTTCACCGACCTGCCGGCGGCGGCGGCGCTCTCGGTGCCGCTCGGCGACGAGGAGGAGGTGGCGGCGCTCGCCGCGCTCCTGCCGCCGCTCCGCGCCGACGGCGCGCGGCTGGCGGCGATGGGGGAGGCGGCGCGCCGGCACGTGGCGGAGCGGCACGACCCGGCGAGGGCGGCGGCCGAGATCGTCGCCGCCTGCGCCGAGCTGGCCGA
>DATABP010000224.1:0-8525 GCA_036259515.1 Thermoanaerobaculia bacterium
GCTGGGGGGCGCGCGCCGCCCGCGACCTCGCCGGCACCGCCGTCGCCCCGGCCACCGTGATCGCCTTCCCGCTCGGCTACGTCGAGCCGACGGTGCGGGTGGCCGAGTCGGTGCGCGCGGTGACCGACGGCGCCCGCGAGCTCGACACCGTGATCAACCTCTCCTGGCTGAAGAGCGGCGACGACGCGCGCGCCGGCGACGACCTCGCCGGCTGGGTCGCTGCGATGCGCCGCCTCGACCCCGGCCTGGTGCTCAAGGTGATCGTCGAGACCGGCCTCCTCGCCGACGACGAGAAGCGCCGCGCCGCCCGCCTCGCCACCGCCGCCGGCGCCGACTTCGTGAAGACCTCGACCGGCTTCGGCCCCGGCGGCGCCACCGCCGCCGACGTCCGCCTCCTCGCCGAGGCGGTCGCCGGCACGCCCACCCGCGTCAAGGCGTCGGGCGGCATCCGCGACCTCGCCGCCGCGCTGGCGATGATCGAGGCGGGCGCGGAGCGGCTGGGCACGTCGAGCGGGGTGGCGATCCTGGCGGAGGCGGCTCTTCCGGGTTGACACAGGATCGGTGCGCACGTTTCCTGCGCTCCTGAACCTCGCCATCTCCATCGAGGACGACCTCCTCGAGCGAGCGCGCAGCTTGGCCGAGCGGGAGAGAGGGCGGAGGCCGGTTGGCCGGCCCCCGCTGGGGAAGTGCTTTTCGCGCGCGCTCAGCAGGTCGACGGCGGCCAGCTGAACGGGAACGAGCAGGTGAAGAAGCTTTCCTGGTAGCAGAAGAAGTAGAAGTAGGTGCTGCCCACCACCTGCTCGGTCTTGCTGCCGTCGCAGTGCTCGGTGACCTGGATCTCGTCCTCGCGATAGACCCAGGCCCACTCGTCGTGCCAGTAGCCCTGCTGGAAGTCCGACTCCCAGATGCTCTCGTAGCACTGCGACCAGCCGGTGGGGTAGAAGTCGACGAGGTAGGTCTCGTAGCGGGTGGAGACGCTCTTCGGCTCGGTGCAGGTGCAGACGCACGACGGGCAGCTCTGCTGGCACGCGGCGAGCTGGTTCTCGCACTCCTCGCAGATGATCTGCGGGAAGCAGGTGCCGCTGTCGATGCAGGCCTGATAGTCGTCCTGGCACTGCCCGAAGCAGGCGTTGCGGGCGGTGCAGTCGCACTCCACGTCGGCGGCGGTGATCCGCCGCAGGTCGTCGGCGGTGAGGACGCCCGGCTCCGGGTAGCGGACGGCGAGGTACTCGGCCCGTTCGCCGCGCTCGACCCGCGGCGGCCGGGTCAGCTCCGCCACCGGCAGCCGCTCGACCTCGGCGCCGTCGACCAGGAACCGCGCCTCGAGGTCCACCCGCCCGCGCTCGGCCATGCCGCGCAGCACGCGCCGCTGGTCGGCGTCGCGGCCGAGCACCTCGACCACGCCCACCTTGCCCGGCTCCGGCCGCCGCACCGTCAGCGCCTCGCGGTGGAGCAGCTCGCCGTCGCCGTAGATCTCGACCTCCACGTCCACCCACGCGTCGTCCGGCGAGGTCGCGGCCTGGAGCGGCGCCTGCCACAGCAGCAGGTCGCGCTCGACCTGCCGATCGCCCGGCGGCTCCGGCGCCAGCGCGAACGGCGGTGCGATCTTCGTCTCGGCGGCCGCCCCGGCGGCCACCAGCAGCATCGAGACGGCGAGGATTGCCTTCCTGACCATCGTCACACCTCCAGAAAGGTTGCTCGGTCTTGCGGGCCGACGCGACCCGCGTCGCACCTGCAAGAGTGCTTTCTCAACGCGGTGACGGGACAAGCTGCCGCGGCCTGTGGAAGCCGAGGTCGCGATCGCCGCTGCGGTAGCATCGGGCGCCTCGACCGCGACCCGCGCGGTCGGCCGACTCCATGGACCCCGATCCCCGGACGTTCCGATGACCGCCACCGCCGACGTCGCCGCCCCCGCCGCGCTCCTCGATTTCGCCCTCACCCCCGAGCAGCGCGCCATCGAGGAGCTGGCGCGGGACTTCGCGAGGAAGGAGATCGACCCGATCGTCGAGGAGATCGACGAGGCGCAGCGCTTCCCGCGCGAGGTGTTCGCCAAGCTCGGCGAGCTGGGGTTCCTCGGCGTGCTGGTGCCCGAGGAGCTCGGCGGCGCCGGGCTGGGGTACGTCGAGTACGTGCTGGTGGTGCGCGAGATCTCGCGCGTCGACCCCTCCGTGGGCCTCTCGGTGGCGGCGCACAACTCGCTGTGCACCCACCACATCCTCAAGTTCGGGGACGAAGAGCAGCGGCGGCGCTGGGTGGAGCCGCTGGCGCGCGGCGAGAAGATCGGCGCCTGGAGCCTGACCGAGCCCGAGGCCGGCTCCGACGCCGCCGGCACCCGCACCCGGGCGCGGCGGGTGGACGGCGGCTGGGTGCTCGACGGGTCGAAGACCTTCACCACCCACGGCTCGGTGGGCGACGTCTGCGTGGTGATGGCGGTCGACGAGGCGCTGGGCGGCGAGGACACGGCCCGCCACCACAAGATCTCCGCGTTCGTGCTCGAGAAGGGGATGGACGGCTTCCGCCCCGGCAAGAAGGAGAACAAGCTCGGCTCGCGCGCGTCGGACACCGCCGAGGTGGTGATGGAGGGCTGCTTCGTGCCGGAGTCGCACCTCCTGGGCGAGCCGGGGACCGGCTTCAAGCAGGCGCTCTCGATCCTCGACGGCGGCCGCATCTCGATCGCCGCCCTCGGCCTCGGCACCGCCCAGGGCGCCTTCGACGCGGCACGCGACTACGCCCGCGAGCGGCGGCAGTTCGGGGAGCCGATCGCCCGCTTCCAGGCCATCCAGTTCATGCTCGCCGAGATGGCCACCCGCATCGCCGCCGCCGAGGCGCTCACCTTCCAGGCGGCGCTGGCGATGGACGCCGGCGAGCGGGTGACGCGCCTCTCCGCCGAGGCGAAGTACTACGCCGGCGAGACGGCCGTCTTCTGCGCCGAGCGCGGGGTGCAGATCCACGGCGGCTACGGCTACGTCAAGGAGTACCGCGCCGAGAAGTTCTACCGCGACGCCAAGATCTGCACCATCGGCGAGGGGACGAGCGAGATCCAGAAGCTGGTCATCGCCCGGCAGCTCCTCGGCGGGCGGTGAGCGGCGAGGCCCGCGCCGCCGCGCCCCCGGCCGCCGGCGGCCGCCGCGCCGCCTGGAGCCTCGACGACCTGATCGACGGCGTCGTCGCCCGCCGGGCGCGGGCGCTCGGGCGGGCGATCAGCGAGGTCGAGTCCGGCGGCGAGGCGCGTCGCGAGCTGATCCGCCGCCTCTACCCCCGGACCGGCGGCGCCCGCGTCGTCGGCGTCACCGGCCCGCCCGGCGCCGGCAAGAGCACGCTGGTCGACCGCCTGGCCCGCCGACTGCGGGAGCAGGGGAAGACCGTCGCCATCCTCGCCGTCGACCCGACCAGCCCCTTCTCCGGTGGCGCCATCCTCGGCGACCGCGTCCGCATGCAGTCGCTCTACCTCGACCCGGACGTCTTCATCCGCTCGATGGCCACCCGCGGCGCGATGGGCGGCCTCGCCCGCGCCACCCACGACGCCGTCGACGTGCTCGACGCCGCCGGCTTCGACTGGGTGCTGGTCGAGACCGTCGGCGTCGGCCAGGACGAGGTCGACGTGGTCAAGAGCGTGGAGACCGTCCTCCTCGTCACCGTCCCCGGCCTGGGCGACGACATCCAGGCGATCAAGGCGGGCATCATGGAGATCGCCGACGTCTTCGTGATCAACAAGGCCGACCGCGAGGGCGCCGAGAAGACGGCCCGCGACCTCAAGGTGATGCTCCACCTGGGCGAGCACGAGAGCGCCTGGAAGCCGCCGGTGCTCAAGGCGGTGGCGGCGCAGGGAGAGGGGATCGACGAGGTGCTCGCCGCCGTGGAGGCGCACCGGAACCACCTGGAGGAGTCCGGCGAGCTCGCGGCGCGGCGGCGGGCGCTGCTGCGGCTGCGCGTCGAGGCGATCCTCAAGGAGCGCGTGCTGGCGGCGGCGGAGGAGAGCGTCGGGGTGGAGCGCGAGGTCGAGCGCGGCCTGGAGAGGCACGAGGACCCCTACGCGGTGGCGGGGCGGCTGTTCGCCGGCGCGCTGGCGGTGGGGAAGGAGAGCGGCGGATGATCGGCAAGATCGATCACGTGGGGATCGCGGTGGCGTCGATCGACGGGGCGCGGGGGTTCTACGAGGCGCTGGGGCTGGCGGTCGAGGCGGTGGAGGAGGTGCCGGCGGAGGGCGTCCGGGTGGCGATGATCCCCTGCGGCGAGAGCCGGATCGAGCTCCTCGAGCCGACCCGTGACGACTCGCCGATCGCCAAGTTCCTGGCGAGGCGGGGGCCGGGGCTCCACCACCTCTGCCTGGCGACGGACGACGTGCGCGGGGACGATGCGAAGCTCCGGGCGGCGGGGGTCGAGGTGCTGCGGCCGGAGCCGACGCGCGGGGCGGGCGGCTGCTGGGTGCAGTTCGTCCACCCGCGGAGCGCGGGCGGGGTGCTGGTGGAGCTGTCGGAGGAGACTGCCGGGGGCGAGCAGGACGCGGGCGGGAGCGGCTCCGCCGGCTCCGCTCTCTGATCCGCTCCCGGTTCGGCGGACCCTCTTCCGGGCGGCCGGACCTCAGACCCGCAGGGAGCCTCGGAATCCCCTCGCGGCGTAATAGGACGACGCGCCGTTGTGGTACACGAAGACGGTGTCGTAACGGCGATCGCAGAAGAGAGCGCCTCCCAGCTTCCGGATCTCGGGGGGCGTCTTCACCCAGCTCGACGTCTTGGTGTCGAACTCCCCGAGCCTCTGGAGCTCCCGGTACTGACCTTCCGTCAGGAGCTCGACGCCCAGGGCGGCCGCCACGTCGAGGGCGTTGTCCTCTGGTTTGTGCTCCTTCCTCGACTCCAGGGCGTCGCGGTCGTAGCAGAGGCTCCTGCGGCCCTTGGGGCTCTCCGCCGAACAGTCGTAGAAGACGTACTCGCCCGTCTCCTCGATCCGGCCGACGACGTCCGGCTCGCCGCCGGTCCTCTCCATTTCCTGGAGTGACCACAGCTTTTCGGGGCGGGCCTCCAGCCTCGCCTCGACTCCGGCCCAATCGAGGCCCCGATGGCGATCCATGTTCTTTTCGAAACGGGCTTTCAACGTGCCGCGCAGCTCTTCGCGCGCTCTCGGTGACAGCTCCTTCCGGTCGCCCTTGGTGCCGGTGATCTTCGGGTTGGCCATGAGTCCATGCTCCCCAGGTCGAGGGTGGGCGCGCGGAGAGAGCGACGGGGCGCTCTCCTCAGCGCACGTTCACGACGAGCTTTCCCTGCACCGCTCCGCTCCCGAGATCCCGGAGCGCCCGTGCCGTCTCGTCCAGCGGGTAGCGGCGCTGGATCACCGGAACGAGCGCGCCGCGCTCGACGAGGTCCGCCAGGAGGGCGAGATCCCCCGGGTGGCTCTTGGCGACGAACGGGGTGATCCTCGGGCGGCGAGTGACCGCCGACAGCACCACGGCGTTGAACAGCCTGCTGGCCGGTGCCAGGAACCGTCCCGCCGGCCCTCCGATGGCCACCAGGATCCCGTCGCGGGTCAGCACGCGCCGGCAGCGACGGAAGGGGTGATTGCCGCCGACGTCGAAGAGGACGTCCCACCGTTCGCCGCGGCGGGTGAAGTCTTCGGCGCCATGGTCGACGACCTCGTCGGCGCCGAGGGAGCGGACCAGCTCGAGGCTGGCGGCGCGGGTGACCGCGGTCACGCGGGCACCCAGCCACTTCGCGATCTGCACGGCGAACGTCCCCACGCCCCCGCCGGCGCCGTTGACGAGAACGCGCTGCCCGGCCCCCAGCCGCGCCCGGTCGCGCAGACCCTGGAGCGCGGTGAGCCCGGCGACGTGGAGCGTGGCCGCCTGCTCGAAGGTCACACCCGCCGGCTTGTGCGCCAGCCGCTTCTCACGGGTCACGACGAATTCGGCGAAGCTGCCGTCCGCGCCTCCGAACACCTCGTCCCCGACGCGGAACCGCGTCACGCCCGGCCCGACGGCCGTCACGCGGCCGGCCAGGTCGACCCCTCGCACCCGGTGCTTCGGCGCGCCGATGGCTTCCATCGCCCGGAGGAAGACCGGGACGCCGCGCGCGAGATGCCAGTCGAGAGCGTTGAGCGAAGCGGCGTGGACCTCGACGAGCACTCCGTCTTCACCAGGGGTGGGCGGCCTGTCCACCTCGCGCAGCCTGAGCACGTCCGGGGAGCCGTATCCCTCCTGAACGATGGCCTTCATCGAGTCCCCTTCGTCGGCGGCAGATGGTATCGGTTTCCAGGAGGACAGAGCGCCGAGTCCTGCGACGGACGCGCTGGGCCGGAGGGGAGTGGGAGGGCTCAGCGACGCGTCATCCGACTGCCGGAGGCGGACCCAGGAGCACGGTGTCGTGCTCGCTACCGATTGCAGACAACAGTTCGATCGCCTCCGGCCCTGGAGGAGGCGCCGCCGGAGGGGCAGCGATCTCCTCCGGGGGCCGGCTCACGGATCGTACGAACCGTTCGAAGTGGTCTGGCGCCGAGATGACCAGCAGCTTCGCGCCGGTCTCCGAGGTGACCCGAAAAGCGTGTGGAGTCCCTCGAGGAATCGATACGAAGCTCCCGGCCTCGCACGTTTGCCGATCTTCCTGACCGTAGAAGGTCACCTGACCTTCCAATACATAGAAATGCTCATCCGTACGATCGTGACGATGCATCGGAGTTGCGGAACCGGAAGGAAGGAGTTGTTCGAGGACGGAGAGTGACCCGTTGGTCGCGGCGCCACCGAGCTTGACCTGCATGAGCGTGTCGAGGAACCAGAACGCCTCACCTTCGCGAGGCGCCGCCACCGTCAGACCTACCATCGACCTCCTCCATCGATCATGAGTGTGCCACTCGCCTCGGTTGCGGCAGCTGCGGGCCGCCGGCAGGATGCGCCAACGATTCTACTCGCACCCGGGCGGCATCCGCTGCAACGAGGGGTTTGCCGACACCTGGCATATCGTTCGCAAGTCGCGAGATTTCTTTGGACCAAACGGAGGTGGACGATGCTTGGTGAAAAGCGGGCGCTCGCGACGGTGGCTGTCAAGGACCTCGCGGCCGGTGAGCGATTCTATGCGCAAACCTTGGGGCTGGAGGTGACGGGACGGGAAGGCTCCGAGACGGTGACCTTCAAGGCCGGCGACTCAGAGATGCTGCTCTACCGCTCGGAGCTCGCCGGGGGCAACCGAGCGACCGCGGTCACGTGGATCGTCGGGGCCGACCTCGAAAAAGTCGTCGAGCAGCTGGACTCGAAAGGAGTCGAATTTCAGCACTACGATCTACCTGGGATGAGTCTGACTGGACATGTGCATTCGGCTGGGGACCTGCGCGTCGCATGGTTCACGGATCCGGAGGGGAACATTCACAGTCTCGTGACAGCCTGATCCGATCAGAACCGGCGCTCTCCCGATCGATCTCAGCCCGCCGGCGGATCGAGGTGGCCGCGCTCGGCGTCGCCCATCTCCACGCCGCCGCCCGGGAAGTACTCCTTCCACCGCCGCGTCACCGTCGCCGCGGTCGCCTCGTCCGTCGTCAGCTCCGCCGGGAAGCCCTCCTTGAGCCGCGCGTCGATCGCGATCGGCGGGACGTGGGCGAGGTGGCTCCGCACCACCTCCCGCCGCGCCGCGTGGACGTCGGCCGCCGGCTCGAAGCGGGTGAAGGTGGTCCACAGGAAGTTGATCGGGCTGGCGGCGGCGCGGGCGGGCTCGTCGGTGAGGACGAGGAGCGGCCAGTCGGCGAAGGCGGGGTGGGCGGCGAGGCGGGCGGCGGCGTCGGGGGCGGCGGCGCGCGGCGGGGCGCCGAGCACCAGGCAACCGGGGCAGAAGACGCGAACGTCGGTCACCTCGAGCGGCGGCGGGGTCGCCGGGCGGAAGGCGCGCGGCAGCTCGCGCACCGGCTCGCCGAGGCCCAGCCACACACCCTTCGAGCCCTCGTTGACCACCGGGCCGGTGTAGTCGAGGGTGTCCATCGACAGGTTGGAGAAGAGGTAGAGGTCGGTCTCCGGGCGCGTGCGGGCGAGGAGGTGGGCGAGGGTGGCGGGGAAGTCGCGGAGGTCGACCGGGCGGTCGGTGACGAGCAGGAACTTGGTCAGCGAGAGCTGGCCCTCGCCGAGGATGCGGAAGGCGGAGGCCATCGCCTCGCGGCGGTAGCGCTCGCGGACCACGGCGGCGGCGAGCGAGTGGTAGCCGGTCTCGCCGTAGCTCCACAGGTCGACGACGCCCGGCATCACCAGCGGGAAGAGCGGCGACAGCAGCTCCTGGAGGAGGTCGCCGATGTAGAAGTCCTCCTGCCGCGGCTTGCCGACGACGGTCGCCGGGTAGATGGCGTCCCTGCGGTGGGCGACCGCCTCGATCTCGAACACCGGGTAGTCGTGCGTCAGCGAGTAGTAGCCGTAGTGGTCGCCGAACGGGCCCTCGGGCCGGCGCACCCCGGGCGGCACGCGGCCGACGAGGGCGAACTCGGCGTCGGCGATCAGCGGGTGCGGACCAGGGCCGCGCACCAGGCCCAGCCGGCGGCCGGCGATCAGCGAGGCGAGGACCAGC
>DATABP010000225.1:0-1826 GCA_036259515.1 Thermoanaerobaculia bacterium
GCCTCGGGCCGCGGCACCGCCACCGCCGCCGCGGCGCCCAGGAGGTCGTCCGCGGCCTCGCCGGTGGCGACCACCAGCGAGATCGCGTCGGCGGCGGTCAGCGGATGGCCGGCGAGCGGGAACTGGCGCAGGATCGTCCCCTCGCGGGCGCCCTCGTAGATCTCGAAGGTCACCCGTCCGAGGCGCAGCCCGGCGCCCTCGAAGAAGCGGCGCACCTCCTCGTAGTCGCGGTAGACGAGGTCGGGCATCACGTAGCGCTCGCCGCCGCCGGCCTGGGCGAGGAACACCCTCACCTCGGCGGCCGGAGACACCAGCTCCCCCGGGCCCGGCTCCTGCGCCACCACCACCCCGGCGGCGGTGCCGGGCGCGAACACCCGCAGCGCCGGCCCGAGCGCCAGCCCGCCGGCGGCGAGCGTCACCTGCGCCGACTGCATCGACTTGCCGAGCAGCTCCGGCACCGTCACCCTCTGGGGCCCGAGCGAGACCACCGCCTCGACCACCGCGCCGCGCTTGACCAGCGTGCTCTCGCCGGGGCTCTGCTCGACGACGTGGCCGGCCGGCACCCGCGGGTGGTAGCGCCCCTGCTCGGCGAAGCGCGGCTCGAGCCCGGAGTCGGCGAGGCGGTCCGCGGCGTCGGCCCGCGGCAGGCCGACGATCTCCGGCACGCGGGTGGCGCCGCTGGTGACGAACAGGTTGAAGGCCCCGTACGCGCTCGCCACGAAGACCACCACCACCGCCACCGCGTAGGCGCTAAACCCCAGGAATCGCAACAACTTGCGGGACGCCGGAGACATCGGGCGAAGTCTAGCACGGGGCTCGGCGGGGTGGCTCGGCGGCGAGCCTCCGGAGGGTCTCGAGGTCCCGGCGATGGCCGGCGAGGTCGGGGTCGGTCTCGGTCTCGATCACCATCGGCACCCCGGCGAAGCGGCGGTCGCGGAGCAGCCAGCCGAAGGGCCGCTCGCCGATCCGGCCCTCGCCGACGTGGGCGTGACGGTCGCGCCGGGAGCCGAACTCGCGGACGCTGTCGTTGAGGTGCCAGGCGCCGAGTTGGGGGAGGCCGAGGAGACGCTCGACGTCGGCGACGAAGGCCTCGTACCCGGCGCGCCGGTGGATGGCGTAGCCGGCGGCGAAGGCGTGGCAGGTGTCGAGCGCGAACCCCACCCGCTCGGGCGCCGCGACCCGGGCGCGGATCGCCGCCAGGTGCTCCAGCCGGTGCCCGAGCACGGTGCCCTGGCCGGCGGTGTTCTCGAGCAGCAACCGGGTCGGCCCCGCCGGCACCGCGGCCAGCACCCGGTCGACGGCCGCCGCCACGCTCGCGATCCCCGCCTCCTCGCCGGCGCCGAGGTGGGCGCCGGGATGCACCACCAGCCCGTCGAGCCCGAGCGCCCGGCAACGCGTCATCTCGTCGGCGAGCGCCGCCTCCGACCGCGCGAGGATCGCCGCGTCCCGCGCCGCGAGATTGATGAGGTAGCTCGCGTGCGCGATCGCCGGCCCGACGCGGCTCGCCCGCCACGCGGCCCGGAACGCGGCCGCCTCGTCGTCACCGAGCGCCGGCGCCTGCCAACGGTTGGCGTTCTTGACGAAGATCTGGATCGCGCGGCAGTCGAGGGCCTCGGCCCGCTCGAACGCCCTGGGGAGCCCGCCGGCGACCGAGACGTGGGCGCCGAGGAGGGGGAGGGAGGCGAGGGAGAGGTGCCGCGGCATCGCCGGCGGAGCATAGAAGGTGGATGAGGGGAGTGCCTTGGGCCCGCCCCGCTCCGAAGGAGCCCACCCCATTGAAAATAAAGAGAAAAAACCCCAGAGGACTTCGAATCTCCCTCCGGTCG
>DATABP010000226.1:0-6918 GCA_036259515.1 Thermoanaerobaculia bacterium
GTCTGTCGATCAAGAGGGTTCGCTGACGCCGTGGGGCCCCGCCGGGGCGGCGGCGCGAGGGCGATTCTACTGTCCGGTAGGTGCCGGCGCCGTCCGGGGTCGGGCTCGGACTCCTGGTTCTGCTCCTCGCTGGCGACGGCCGGCGGGCTGAGCCGGGGTCAGGGCGGCGGGCCGGCGCGCCGGTCCGCCGCCGCCTCGCGCGCCGCCACCCGCGCCGCGCCGAGCAGGGCGGTCAGCGGCTCGAGCACCACGTGGACGGGGACCGCCTCCATCATCGGACGGAAGCGACCCTTGTCGCGGAAGGCGGCGAGGAACGGACCGTGGCGCAGACGGTCGAGCAGCTTCGGCGCGATGCCGCCGCCCACCCACACCCCGGCGGTGGCGAAGGCGACCAGCGCCAGGTCGCCGGCCGCCGCCCCGTAGGCGCCGACGAAGAGGTCGAGCGCCCGCTCGCACAGCGGGTCGCCGCCCGCCGCGGCGCGCGAGATCGCGCTGCCGGGATCGGTGCGCTCGATGCGGTCGGCGACCTCCGGGTCCTCCGGCGCCGCGCCGCGCCCCCGGAGGTAGCGGTAGATCGCCACCAGCCCCGGCCCGGAGACCACCCGCTCGACGCTGACGTGCCCGTACTCGCCGCGCAGCGTCTCGAGCAGCCCCGCCTCCTCGGCGCTCCGCGGCGCGAAGTCCTGGTGCCCGCCCTCGGACGGCAGCGCCAGCCGCGCGTCGCCGATGCGCGGCAGGAGCGCCATCCCCAGCCCGGTGCCGGCGGCGATCAGCGCCCCGTGCCCGCGCGGGTCCGGCCGCCCCGCCTGGAGCGTCACGAGCTGCTCGCCGGCCAGCGCCGGCAGACCCTCGGCGGTGGCCATGAGGTCGTTGATCAGCACCAGCCGCCCGATCCCGACCGCCGCCGCCACCTCCCGCCCCTCGATCTCCCAGGCGAGGTTCGGCGTGCGCGTCGCGTTCCCCACCACCGGCCCGGCCACCCCGAAGCACGACCCCGCGATCTCCCCGCCGCGCACTCCGACCGCGGCGAGGAAGGCCCGCACCACCTCCTCCAGCCCGGAGAAGTCGGCGCTGGCGAAGGTCTCGGCGTGGAGCAGGCGGGGCAGCGGGTCGGGATCGGCGGCGGCCCCGGCGTCGAGCGCGAAGAGGCCGAGCCGGAGGTTGGTGCCTCCGAGGTCGCCGGCGAGGAGGAGGGTGGGCATGGCGCGGGGCCGGGGCAGGTGCCCCGGACGGAGACCCCGAGCGGCAGATTGCGTGCCAGCGGGCGAAGCCGCGGCGGACCGACGCCGAACGCGCGCCCTCGACGCCTACACCGCCGCCGGCGCGCCCGCCGCCACCGCCTCGGCGAGGCGCTCCAGGGCGGCGGCCGCGTCCGCGCCGAGGTCGACCGCCAGCACCCCCCTCCCCCGCTGCTCGAGCGCGCGCCGGTCGCCGGCGGCCTGGGACGCGATCAGCCGCGCGAAGGTGAGGTCGGTCTCGGGGATCGCGAGGTCGTCGGCCGGGGTGTCGACGAGCTGGAGGTGGACGCCGGTCGGCGGGCCGCCCTTGTGGAGCTGACCGGTCGAGTGGAGGAAGCGGGGGCCCCAGCCCAGGGTGACGGCGCAGCCGGTGCGCTCGGCGAGCGCGCGGCGGAGGCGGGAGAGCGCCTCGTCGACGGGAGACCCGGGGGGCAGATAGGCGTGGAGCGCCAGGTAGTCGCCCGCCGCGCAGGCACCGAGGCTCTCGGCGAGGCGGCGCGGCAGATCGTCGTCGCCCGCGGGGATCGCGCCGGCAACGGCCGCCCCTCCGCCGCCGGCGATCGCCTCGCGCGCCAGGTCCTTGGCGAGCTGGACGTCGGGCTGGTCGAACGGCTGGACACCCAGGACGATCGCCGCCGCGGCGGTGGCGATCTCCCAGCGCAGCATCTCGCCGGCGAGGTCGAGGCGGTCGCGCAGGCGGAGGCCGACGGTGGGATGGCCGGCCCGCTCGAGCGCGCGGAGACGGGCGGCGACCGCGGCCTCGCCGTCGCCGTCGAGCGCCAGGCCGACGTAGACGCGGTCGTCCCCCGCCGCGCCGGTCTCGCCCACGTCGTCCCCCACCACCGGCACGATCCCGCGGCCCTCCTTCCCCGTGCTCTCGGCGACGAGCTGCTCGATCCACCCGGGGAACGCCGCCAGCGCCGGGGTGGTGAGGAAGGTCAGCTTGTCGCGCCCCGCCGCCGCCAGCTCGCCGAGCGCGGCGCCCAGCGCGACCGCCTCGTTGACCCGCGCCGGGCGCTCCGGGCCGAAGGCGAAGCCCGCCTCCCAGGCGCGGTCGAGGAGCGCCGCCGGGTCGACGCCGAGGAGCGCCGCCGGCACCAGCCCGAACGGCGACAGCGCCGAGTAGCGGCCGCCGACCTCGGGCGGCGCCTCGACCGTCCGGCGGAAGCCGCGCTCGGCGGCGAGGCGGGCGAGCGGCGTGCCGGGGTCCGTGATCGCGACGAAGCGCCGGCCCGCCGCCTCCTCGCCCAGCGCCTCGACCGCCCGCCGCCAGAAGAAGCGGAAGAGGGACAGCGTCTCGGTGGTGGTGCCCGACTTGCTGGAGACGACGTGGAGCGTGCGCGCCGGGTCGCTCGCCGCCGCCGCCCGCCGCACCGCCTCCGGATGCGTCGAGTCGAGCACGCCCAGCCGCGGGAACCCCTCGCGCGGGCCGAGCACCGCCGCGAACACCTCGGGCGCGAGCGACGAGCCGCCCATGCCGAGGAGCAGCACCCGCTCGCAGCCGTCCGCCGCCTCCGCAGCCAGCTCGGCCCACTCGACCGCCCGGTCGAACTGCGTCTCCGGCAGGTTGAGCCAACCCATGCGGTCGAGGAGCTCCGGCACCGGCTCCGCCGACCACAGCGTGCGGTCGTGGCTCCACAGGCGGCGCTCGATCCGCCGGTCGCCGAAGGCGTCGAGGCGGCGGCCGATCGGACCGAGCGCGCGGCCGACGAAGACGCGCTGCCGCCCCGCCGCGCCGTCGGCCAGGAGCACCCGGCGCTTGCCCTCGAGCGCGGCGAGCAGGCGGTCGTAGGACTCGGCGAAGGCGAGGACGCCCTCGCGCTGGAGGTCCTCGGTGACCTCGTCGAGGTCGATCCCCAGGCGCGCCATCGTCGCCAGCCGCCGGTCCGCGTCGTCCCAGCCGCGGGTCACCGTCTCGGCCGCCTCGCCGTGGTCGCGGAAGGCGTCGACGGTGGCCGGCGGCACGGTGTTGACCGTCTCCGGCCCGATCAGCTCCTCGACGTAGACGACGTCGCGGTAGGCCCTGTCCTTGGTCGAGGTCGAGCCCCACAGCACGCGCTGCCGCCGGGCGCCGCGCGCGGCGAGGCGGGCGAACGGCTCGCCGTGGAACAGCTCGCGGAAGCGGCGGTAGGCGAGCTTCGAGTTGTCGATGGCGATCTTCCCGCGCAGCTCCCGCGCCTCGTCGGTTCCGATGCGGTCGAGCCGCGGGTCGACCTTGGAGTCCACCCGCGAGACGAAGAACGAGGCCACCGAGGCCACCCGCCCGAGCGCCGCGTCGTCGCCCGACTCGGCCAGCCGCTCCAACCCGCGGATGTACGCCCACGCCACCGCCTCGTAGTGGGCGAGCGAGAACATCAGCGTGACGTTGACGTTGATCCCCTCGCCGGTGAGCCGCTCGATCGCCGGGATGCCCTCCGGCGTCGCCGGCACCTTGACCATCAGGTTGCGGCGGTCGACGGCGCGCCACAGGCGGCGCACCTCGTCCTCGGTGCCGGCGGTGTCGTGGGCGAGGTAGGGGGAGACCTCGAGCGACACGTAGCCGTCCTCGCCGCCGGTCTCGGCGTAGACCGGGGCGAGGAGGTCGCAGGCGCGCTGCACGTCGGCCACCGCCAGCGCCTCGAACAGCTCGCCGGCGCCGGCGCGCGGAGACGCGGCCAGGAGATCGGCGAGCTGGGCGTCGTAGTCGGCGCTGCCGCCGATCGCCTTCTCGAAGATCGTCGGGTTCGAGGTGATGCCGGCGAGGCCGTCCTCCTCGATCAGCCGGGCGAGCGAGCCGTCCTCGATCCAGCCGCGGCGGATGGTGTCGATCCACAGGGACTGGCCGAAGTCGCGCAGCCGGCGGGTGCGGTTCATCAGGGTCTCCTCCAGCGATCGCTACCAGGGGATCTCGCGGCCGTGGCGGTCGAAGAAGCGGCCGGTTTCGCGGCGGCCGGCGCCGTCGATCAGGGCCACCAGCGCCGCGGCGGCCTCGTCCGGCTCGACGTCGCCGGCCGGCGACATGCGGGTGCGCACGTAACCGGGGTGGACCGCCACCACCGGCAGCGGCGCGAGATCGATCGCCAGGCACTTGACGATCGCGTTCAACGCCGCCTTCGACGAGCGGTAGCCGTAGTAGCCGCCCTGATCGTTCTCGGCGATCGAGCCCATCACGGAGGAGATCACCGCGAGCTTGCCGCCGCGGGCGAGCAGTCCGCGGACGGCCAGCGTCACCCGCAGCGGGCCGACCGCGTTGGCGTCGAGCTGGGCGAGGACGTCGGCGGGGTCGACGTCGTCGAGGCGGTCCTCGACGAGGATGCCGGCGTTGTGGACGACGAGGTCGAGCCGCTCGTCGCCGACCGCCTCGGAGAGCGCGGCGACCGAGGCGCCGTCGGTGACGTCGAGCGGCAGCACGCGGGCGGCGACGGCGGCGAGCGCTTCGGCCTCTCCCGGACGCCGCGCGGTGCCGAGCACGCGGTCGCCGCGCGCCGCGTAGGCACGGGCGAAGCCGAGGCCGAGGCCGCGGTTCGCTCCGGTGACGAGGACGGTCGGCATGGGACGGCGATAGGATAGCCCACGGCCCGGCGCCCGGCGCCCGCCCCGGCGCAACCCGCCGCGGGGCCGGAGACCCCGGCGCGACCCGCCGGCCGCGGCCATCCCCGAACCGAGGACGATGCGTTGACCCTGCCAGTCCGCCTCCGCGCCGCCGCCGCCACGTTTGCCGCCGCGGCCGCCCTGGCGCTCGCCTGCTCCGGGGCCGGCGACGGCGGCGACTCCGGCTCGGCGGACGGCGGCGACGGCGTCCACCGCTACGACGTCCGCGGCGTCGTCGTCCAGGTGCCGAACCCGGCCGACCCGCTGTCGAACCTGGTCATCCGCCACGAGGCGATCGACGGCTTCCGGGCGCTCGACGGCAGCGTCGTCGGCATGGACTCGATGAGCATGCCCTTCCCGGTCACCGACGCGGTCGACCTCTCCGGCGTCGAGCCGGGCGACAAGGTCGACTTCACCCTGGAGGTCGAGTGGGAGGGCGAGCCGCCGTACCGCATCGCACGGCTCGCGGAGCTGCCGCCGGACACCGAGCTCGAATACCGCGAGGCGACGCCGCCGTCCGGCTGACGCGCCGCCTCGACGATCACGCACCCGACGAACCGACAGACACCATCGACAGGAGACGAGCGATGCCGACGAGGAGAGCCGAAGCGGAGTGGACGGGGGACCTCAAGGGAGGCCAGGGGACGATGGCGCTGGGCAGCGGCGCCTACCGGGGCGGCTACTCGTTCGGCTCGCGCTTCGAGGAGGCGCCGGGCACCAACCCCGAGGAGCTGATCGGCGCCGCGCTCGCCGGCTGCTACTCGATGGCGCTCGCCGCCGGCCTCGGCAAGGACGGCCACCACCCCGAGCGCGTGGCCACCCGGGCCAAGGTCACCGTCGACAAGGTCGAGGGCGGCTTCGCGATCACTAGGATCGAGCTGTCGACCGAGGCGCGCGTCCCCGGCCTCGACGACGCCACCTTCCAGAAGGCCGCCGAGGCGACCAAGCGCGGCTGCCCGGTGGGCAAGGCGCTCGGCGGCACCGAGATCACGGTCGACGCCAAGCTGCTGTCGTAGTCCCCGCCACAACCATGCCGGACCATCCCGGAGGAGAGAACCGATGAGGAGCACCGTCAAGGGAGCCGTGGCGCTGACCGCCGCGCTCGCCGCCGCCGCCGTCCTGCCGCAGCCCGCCGCCGCGCAGGACCTCCACCCGTCCCGCCGCCCCAGCCCGATGGGCATGGCGCGCACCCACGTCGGCGACGCCTACGTCCGCGTCGTCTACAGCCGCCCGTACCTGCGCGGCCGCGACAACATCTTCGGCACCGCGGAGTCGGGGGCCGTGGTGCCCTTCGGCGAGGTCTGGCGCACCGGCGCCAACGAGGCCACCGAGATCACGGTCACCGAGGACGTGACGATCGCCGGCAAGCCGCTGCCGGCGGGGACCTACTCGGTGTTCACCACCCCGGGGCCGGACACGTGGCGGATCCACTTCAACTCGCGGCTGGGGATGTCGGGAACCGGCGTCTTCGAGAACGGCGAGTTCACCCCGGTGAACCTCGACGAGACGAACGTCCTGACCGTCGAGGCGCCGGTCAAGGCCCTCGCCGAGGCGGACGAGGTCGACCAATTCACGTTCTCGTTCGACGACACCGAGGCCGGCGCGGACATGGTGCTGCGCTGGCACCGGACGGAGGTGCGGGTGCCGGTGGCGGCGGCGGGCGGGTAAGCGCCGCGGGCCATCGAGCTCGACCAGGGGCGCCGGGCCGCGGCCGACCGCCGGCGCCGCCCCCGGTCCACGCCTCCCAGGCGGCCGCCCCGTCCGGGTACGCGTCGACGCGGAACCCCTCCTTCGACAGCGCGTAGCCGACGGTCTCGCGCAGGTGCGGCTCGTCGTCGACCAGGGCGACGCGGCCGCGGCGGTCGGGGGAGGTCATGGGGGGAATCTATCGTGGAGGCGGAGGGGGATCGGCCGCGTGGTGACGGCTTTCCGGGCCCGTCCCACGGCACACCCTCGACCTCCCCTCCCCGGATGACCTGCTCCTTCCTGAAGGAGAACCCCGAAGAGCTCGAGGCGGAGGGTCGCCAGCTCCTCGGTGCGGGAGAACGGGGAGAGTCCTGACCGGCTGAACAGAGAAGGGCGCCGGTGGCCCGCTGGCCGCCCGGCGCCC
>DATABP010000227.1:0-3650 GCA_036259515.1 Thermoanaerobaculia bacterium
GGCCGCGCCGCTCGACGAGCCGGCGTTCCTGTCGCCGGCCGGCGCTCCGTGGCTGGTCGAGTACGACCTCGACCCGGAGCGCGGCCGGCGGCTCGCCGCCCACCTCCCCGGGCGGCCGTGGACGCTGTGGCGCTACCGCGAGCTGTTGCCGCTGCGCGATCCCGACGACCGGATCGACCTCGGCGAGGGCGGCACGCCGCTCGTGCCGCTGCGCCGGAGCGCGCCTCCGGGCGTGCGGGTGTGGGTCAAGCAGGAGGCCGGCAATCCCACCGGCTCGTTCAAGGACCGCGGGCTGTCGCTGGCGGTCAACCGCGCGCGCGAGCTGGGCGCCCCCGGCGTCGAGCTGGCGAGCGCCGGAAACGCCGCGCTGGCGCTCTCCGCCTACGCCGCCGCCGCCGGCCTGCGCGCCCGCGTCGCGCTTCCCGAGGACACCCCGGCGACGATCGCCGAGCGCTGCCGCCTCCACGGCGCCGAGGTGATCTCCGGCGGCGCCACGCTGGTCGACTCCGCCGCCCGGCTCGCCGAGCGCGCCGCCCAGGCGCCGGCCGAGGAGCGCTTCTGGAACCTCTCGACGCTGCGCGAGCCCTACCGCGTCGAGGGCAAGAAGACGATGGGCCTCGAGCTCGCCGAGCAGCTCGGCTGGGAGCTACCGGACTGGATCCTCTACCCGACCGGCGGCGGCACCGGCCTCGTCGGCATGCACAAGGCGTTCGGCGAGCTGGCGCAGCTCGGTCTCGTCGGCGAGCGGCGGCCGCGCTTCGTCGCCGTCCAGATGGCCGGCTGCGCGCCGATCGTCCGCGCCTTCGAGGCCGGCGCCGACCACGCCGAGCCGTGGGAGGAGCCGGCGACGCGGGTCTACGGTCTGCGGGTGCCGAAGGCGCTGGGCGACCGGCTGATCCTCCGCGCGCTCGCCGAGAGCGGCGGCCGGGCGGTCGCCGTCCATGAGCGGCACCTGGGCGAGATCGCGGCGCGGACGGCGCGTGAGGAGGGGCTCCTCGTCGGCCCCGAGGGCGCCGCCGCCCTCGCCGCCTTCGACCGCCTCGCCGCCGGCGGCGTCTTCACCCGCGGCGACCGCGTGGTGATCTTCCAGACCGGCCACCCCGGCAACTACCGCTGATCTCGCCGAGCCGCGAGCAGGCTCCGGAACCGCCCCCAGTCGAAGCTCGCCCAGGGGTCGGTCTTGCGCTCCGGCGCCACCTCGGCGTGGGAGACGACGCGGCCGTCCTCGCCGAGCGCCGGCCAGGCGGCGGCGAGCGCGGCGACGGCCGCGGCGAGCGCGCGGTACTGCGCCGCCTCGTAGGGCACGCTCTCGGCGCCCTCGACCTCGACACCGACCGAGAAGTCGTTGACCCGCTCGCGTCCGCGCCACGACGACGCCCCGGCGTGCCAGGCGCGGCGGTGGAAGGGCACGTACTGGACGATCCGCCCGCTGCGCCGCACCAGGAGGTGCGCCGACACTCGTGGGTTGATGGTCGCGAAGTAGGGGTGCGCTTCGGTCGGCAGGGTGCCGAGGAACAGCCGCTCGATCCACGGGCCGCCGAAGCTTCCTGGCGGCAGGCTGATGCCGTGGACCACCAAGAGCTCGATCTCCGTTCCCGGCGGCCGGTCGTCCTGGTGCGGCGAAGGCACGTAGCGGGCGCCGGCGAGGAGGCCGGTGGCCGGGTCGACGCGCATCGCGGCCGATCCTAGCCGCTCGGCGCTCCGGCCCCGTCGGCCGTCCCTATCCGCCGTCCGCCGCCCGCTCGACGGCGGCGACGTTGATCCGCTTCATCGTCAGCATCGCCTCCATCGCCCGCTTGGCGCGGCCGGGGTCGGGATCGCCGAGCAGCTCGAGCAACCGGCGCGGCACGATCTGCCACGACAGGCCCCAGCGGTCCTTCACCCAGCCGCACTGCTCGGCCTCGGGATGGGCGGAGAGCGCCTCGGTCAGCCGGTCGACCTCGGCCTGGTCGTCGCAGTAGATCTGGAACGACACGGCCTCGTTGAACTTGAAGTGCGGCCCGCCGTTGAGGCCGGTGAACTTGCGGCCGGCGAGGGTGAACTCGACGGTCAGCGCGTCCCCGGCCTTGCCGCTCGGGAAGTCGGCCGGGGCGCGGTGCACGGCGTCGACCCGCGAGTCGGGGAGGAGTGAGGCGTAGAACCGCGCCGCCTCCTCGGCGTCGCCGTCGAACCACAGGCAGGGGGCGATCTTGTCTCCGGCGCTCATCTCGGCTCTCCTTTCCGCCGGCGCGCGGCCCGCCCGCCCCGGCACGGGAGCATTCTCCCTCACCTCGACAGCCGTGATAAGAAAGAGGCGCTCCGCCGGGCCGGCGCCGCCCGCCCGCACAGCCCGATCGACCCCAGACCCGGAACCACACCCTGCGAAGGAGGTCTCCCGATGGAGATTCGCGATCTCGTCCTCGTCGGCGGCGCCCGCACGCCGATGGGGGACTTCAACGGCTCGCTCGCCGAGGTGACGGCGATCGACCTCGGCGTCCACGCCGCGAAGGCGGCGATGGAGCGCGCCGGCGTGGCGCCCGAGGAGATCGATCACACCATCGTCGGCAACGTGCTCCAGACGTCGGCCGACGCGATCTACGGCGGCCGGCACGTGGCCCTCAAGGCGGGGGTGCCGAAGGAGCGCCCGGCGCTGACCGTCAACCGCCTGTGCGGCTCCGGCATCGAGGCGATCGTCCAGGGCGGCCACCGGGTGCTCCTCGGCGAGGCCGGCACGGTGCTGGTCGGCGGCATGGAGAACATGTCGCAGGCGCCGCACGTGGTGTGGGGAGCGCGCCGTGGCTTCCGCCTCGGCTCGGCGCAGCTCGAGGACTCGCTCCTGGCCTCGCTGATGGACCCCTACTGCGGCTGCTACATGGCGCAGACCTCGAACAACCTGGCGAACGACTTCGGCATCTCGCGCCAGGAGCAGGACGCCTTCGCGGTGGAGAGCCAGCGGCGGGCGGCGGCGGCCTGGGACGCCGGGCGGATGGCCGACGAGGTGGCGCCGATCGAGGTCGGCCGCGGCAAGCGCGCGAAGACGGTCGAGCGCGACGAGCACATCCGCGCCGACACCACGGTCGAGACGCTCGCCAGGCTGCCGCCGGCGTTCGACGAGAAGGGCTACGTCACCGCCGGCAACGCCTCGGGGATCGTCGACGGCGCCGCGATGCTGGTGCTGACCAGCGAGGCGAAGGCGGCGGAGAAGGGCTGGAAGCCGATGGGGCGCCTCCTCGGCTGGCACGTCGTCGGCGTCGAGCCGTCGCGGATGGGGATCGGCCCCTCGCCGGCGATCCGCGGCCTCCTCGACGAGCTCGGCATGAAGCTCGCGGACGTCGACCTCGTCGAGATCAACGAGGCCTTCGCCGGGCAGATCCTCGCCGTGATGCGCGACCTCGATCTCGACCACGCGAAGCTCAACGTCAACGGCGGCGCGATCGCGCTCGGCCACCCGCTGGGCGCCACCGGGGCGCGGATCACGCTGACGCTCCTCCACGAGCTCGGGCGGCGCGGCGGCGGCGTGGGCATCGCCTCGGCGTGCATCGGCGGCGGACAGGGGATCGCGCTGGCGGTGGAGAGCGCGGGGTGACGAGCGGCGGGGCGGCCGGGGCGGTGGCGGCGGAGGGCGTCGACGCCGGCCTCCTCGGCCTCGCCGGCCGCCGCGTGCTGGTCAC
>DATABP010000228.1:0-1526 GCA_036259515.1 Thermoanaerobaculia bacterium
AGCTCGGGGCCGAGACGGTGGCCACCGACGCGATCTACGACGTCCCCTGCGACGTCTTCGCGCCCTGCGCCGTCGGCGCCGTGCTGTCGCCCGCCACCGTCCCGCGCCTCGCCTGCCGCGCCGTCTGCGGCTCGGCGAACAACCAGCTCCTCTCCGCCGCCGACGCCGACCGCCTGCGCGACCGCGGCATCCTCTACGCCCCCGACTACGTCGCCAACGCCGGCGGCGCCATCGCCTTCGCCCGCCTCACCCGGGACCCGAGCGCAGGCCCGGACGACCTGATGCGGCGGGTGGAGACGATCCGCCCGATCCTGGCCGAGATCCTGGCCGAGGCCGCCGACCGCGGCGAGTCGCCGCTCGCGGCCGCCCAACGGCGGGTGGAGCGGGCGCTGGCGGCGGCGAAGCCGAACGGCTGAAGAGCCGAGACCGGCGAGAGGAGGCGGTGGGGATCCGCGGCGCCGTGGCGGCGGCCGGCCCGCTCGGCGCTCCCTCTGCCTTCCCACCACCACCCTCCCTGGCACGCCCGCCGCATCCCCAGGCTCCGCCTAGAATCCCCCGAGGCGGCCCCGCCATGACCCGAAGCGTCACCGACGATCTCGACCTCCTCCTCGCGGGGATGCCGCCGCCGGTCGCCGCCGCGCTGCGCGACCGGCCGGACCTCTCCGAGCTCGTCGAGGTGGTGCTCGACCTCGGGCGGCCGCCGGAGGCGCGGTTCCCCGACCGCGGCGAGGACCTCTCCGCCGGGCCGGTGGAGCGCGCCGACCTCGACCACGTGATCGAGCGCGTCGGCCGCTTCGGCAAGGACAACCGGGCCGGCATCGCGCGCACGCTGCACCGCATCTCGGCGATCCGCAACCGCGGCGGCGAGACGGTGGGGCTGACCTGCCGGGTGGGGCGGGCGGTGTTCGGCACCGTCGACATCCTGCGCGACGTCGTCGAGCGCGGCTCGTCGATCCTGCTCCTCGGCCGCCCGGGGGTGGGCAAGACGACGCTCCTGCGCGAGGCGGCGCGGGTGCTCGCCGACGAGCTGTCGAAGCGGGTGGTGGTGGTCGACACCTCGAACGAGATCGCCGGCGACGGCGACATCCCGCACCCGGGGATCGGGCGCGCGCGGCGGATGCAGGTGCCGTCGCCGGCCGAGCAGGCGGCGGTGATGATCGAGGCGGTGGAGAACCACATGCCGGAGGTGATCGTCATCGACGAGATCGGCACCGCCGAGGAGGCCGCCGCCGCCCGCACCATCGCCGAGCGCGGGGTGCAGCTCATCGCCACCGCGCACGGCAACACGCTCGAGAACCTGCTCCAGAACCCGACGCTGTCGGACCTCGTCGGCGGCATCCAGGCGGTGACGCTGTCCGACGAGGAGGCGCGCCGCCGGCGCACCCAGAAGACGGTCCTCGAGCGCAAGGCGCCGCCCACCTTCGACGTGCTGATCGAGATCGAGACGAAGGACGCGCTCGCCGTCCACCACGACGTGGCGGAGGTGGTCGACCGCTTCCTGCGCGGCGCCGCGCCGCGGCCGGAGC
>DATABP010000229.1:0-4157 GCA_036259515.1 Thermoanaerobaculia bacterium
ACGTCGGCGAGCTCCTCCGCCGAGAGCCCCGGCCGCGCCTCCAGCCAGTCGGCCAGCCGATCGGTCGCCGCCTCGAGCGCGGCCGGCGTCGCCGCGGTCAGCGTCAGCACCTCCCAGCCCGGCAGCTCGCGCGGCGGCGCCGGCGGGGGCGGCGGCGCCTCCTCGACGACGGCGTGCGCGTTGGTGCCGCCGATGCCGAACGAGCTGACCGCCGCCCGCCGCGGCCGCTCGCCCCGCGGCCACGGCGTCGGCTCGGCGACCACCGCCAGCGGCCCGAAGTCGATCGCCGGGTTGGGGCGCCGGAAGTGGAGCGTCGGCGGCAGCAGCTCGCGCTCGAGCGCGAGGATCGTCTTGATCAGCCCGGCGACGCCGGCGGCGGCGTCGAGGTGGCCGAGGTTGCTCTTCAGCGACCCGATGCCGCAGCGCTCCGGCTCGCCGCCCCCGCGCCGCATCGCCTCGCGCAGCGCCGCCACCTCGACCGGGTCGCCGAGCGCGGTGCCGGTGCCGTGCGCCTCGACGTAGCCGAGCGTCGCCGGCGCGATCCCGGCGGCGCGGTGGGCCGCCGCCAGCGCCGCCGCCTGCCCCTCGAAGCCGGGGGCGGTGAAGCCGGTCTTGCCGGCGCCGTCGTTGTTGATCGCGGTGCCGAGGAGGACGGCGCGGACGGGATCGCCGTCGGCCAGCGCGTCGGCCAGCCGGCGGAGCACCACCACGCCGGCGCCATGGCCGCGGACGGTGCCGCGCGCGTCGGCGTCGAACGGCCGCGTCCGCCCGTCCGGCGAGGCGATGCCGCCGGGGTCGTGGAGGTAGCCGCGCGGCTCGCGCTCGCCCACCGAGACGCCGCCGGCGAGCGCCGCGTCGCAGTCGCCGCCGAGGAGCGCCCGGCAGGCGAGGTGGACCGCCACCAGCGAGGTCGAGCAGGCCGTCTGCACGGTGACCGCCGGCCCGCGGAGCCCGAGCTTGTAGGCCACCCGCGTCGGCAGCGAGTCCGCCCGGTTGGCGATCAGGACCTGGTACGGCCCGAGCGCCCGCACCACGTCCGGCCGCCGGGCGAGCCGGGCCGGGTTGCGGTTCTCGCCGCTGCCGGCGAAGACGCCGATCGCGCCCGCGAAGCGGTCCGGGTCGACCCCGGCGTCCTCCAGCGCCTCGAGCGCCGTCTCCAGGAACACCCGTTGCTGCGGGTCGATCGCCTCCGCCTCGCGCGGCGAGATCCCCCACAGGCCCGCGTCGAAGAGGTCGGCGCCGGGCAGGAGCACGCCGGCCCGCACGTAGGCGGGATCGGCGAGGGTGGCGGCGTCCACCCCGGCGGCGGCGAGCTCGTCGTCGCTCCAGTTGCGGACGGCCTCGCGCCCGGCGGCGAGGAGCTCCCACAGCGCGTCGACGTCGGGCGCGTCGGGGAAGCGGCCGGCGAGGCCGACGACGGCGATGCGGAGGTCGGGGGCGGTGAGCCGGCGATCGGCGGCAGGAAGCTCCGCTCGGGCAAGGGCGGAGGGCCGCGGCGGCGCGTCGGCGAGCACCGCCCGCAGGTGCTCGGCCAGCGCCGAGACGGTGGGATGGCGGAAGAGGTCGACCACCGACAGCTCGACGCCGAGGTCGCGCCGCAGCCGCCGCTGCACCTCGACGAGGAGCAGCGAGTGGCCGCCGAGGTCGAAGAAGCTCACCCTCGCCGGCACCCGGTCGCGCTCCAGCACGCCGGCCCAGATCGCCGCCACCCTCTCGACCAGACCGGCGACGACCGGGGGCGCCGCACCGCCGGCCTGCGGGCCGGCGACCCCCTCGTCGATCCGTTCCGCGGAAGCCGCGGCGGCCGCGGAGGCTTCCACGACCGGCACCTCCGCCAGCGCCCGCCGGTCCGCCTTGCCGTTCGGCGACAGCGGCATCGCGTCGAGCCGCACGAACGCCGACGGCACCATCGGCTCGGGCAACCGGGCGCGCAGCCAGGCGCGCAGCGCGGCGTCGTCCGGGGCGCCGCCGGCGACGACGAAGGCCACCAGCCGCTCGCCGCGCACCATCGCCGCCGCCTCGCGCACCGCCGGGTGCGCCGCCAGCGCGGCCTCGATCTCGCCCAGCTCGATGCGCAGGCCGCGGAGCTTCACCTGGTGGTCGATGCGGCCGAGGTACTCCACGCTGCCGTCGGCGCGCCAGCGGACCAGGTCGCCGGTGCGGTAGAGACGGCCGCCGGGAGCTACGCCGCCCGCCCCGCCGACCTCGCCGGCGAAGGGGTCCGGCACCCAGCGCTCGGCGGTCAGCCCCGGCCGCCGGTGGTAGCCGCGCGCCAGGCCGACGCCGCCCAGGAGCAGCTCGCCCGGCACGCCGACCGGCACCGGCTCCATCCGCCGGTCGACGACGTGGAGCCGCAGGTTGGCGATCGGACGGCCGATCGGCACCACCCGCGGCGCCGCCTCGCGGCACGGCCACCAGGAGACGTCGACCGCCGCCTCCGTCGGACCGTAGAGGTTGTCGAGCGCGACGTGCGGCAGCCGCTCGCGGAAGCGGCGCACCAGGGCCGGCGGCAGCGCCTCGCCGCTCGCCACCACCCGGCGCAGGTCCGCCAGCCGCTCCACCCCCGGCTCGGCGAGGAACACCTGGAGCATCGACGGCACGAAGTGGAGCACCGTCACCCGCTCCTCGGCGATCGTGCGCGCCAGGTACGCGGCGTCGCCGTGGCCGCCCGGCCGGGCCATCACCACGCAGGCGCCGGTCAGGAGCGGCCAGAACAGCTCCCACACCGAGACGTCGAAGCTGGTCGGCGTCTTCTGCAGCACGCGGTCGCCGGGACCGATCGAGAAGGCGTCCTGCATCCACAGCAGCCGGTTGCGGATCGCCCGGTGGGTGTTGACCGCGCCCTTGGGGCGGCCGGTGGAGCCGGAGGTGTAGATCACGTAGGCCGGGCTGTCCGGCAGGGCGCGGGGCGGCGGGAAGGCCGAGGCGCCCTGCTCCTCCCCCGCGGCCTCGGCCACGGCGCCGCCGGGCGGCAGCGCGATCGCCCGCGTCCCCGCCGGCGCCAGCGCGGCGAAGCGGCCGGCGAGCGCCGGCTGGGTGAGCAGCACCGGCGCCGCCTGTCCGCCGAGCGCGTCGCCGGCCATGTGACGCAGCCGCTCCTCGGGATAGCCGGAATCGAGCGGCACGTAGGCGCCGTCGGCGGCGAGCACGGCGACCAGCGCCACCATCAGCTCGAGCGAGCGCTCCATCGCCACCGCCACCCGCGTCTCGGGACCGACGCCGAGAGCGACCAGCTCCGCCGCCAGCGCGCCGGCGCGGCGGGCGAGCTCGCGGTAGGAGAGCTCCTCGCCTTCGAAGCGCACCGCCGGCGCCTCGGGCGTCGCCGCCGCCTGCCGGGCGACGAGCTGGTGGAGGAGCGGCGGCCCGGGGTAGGCGACCGGCGGCGGCTCGAAGTCGACGACCACCTGGCGGCGGTCGGCGGCGGCGGCGATCGGCAGCAGCGCGACCGGCCGCTCCGGCGCCGCGACGGCGGCGGCGAGGAGCGCCGAGAAGCCGCGCGCCCAACGCTCGCCGGTGGCACGGTCGAAGAGGTCGCGGTCGATCTCGAGTGACGCGGCGAGCCCGCCGTCCGCCGCCGGGGAGAGCGTCAGCGAGAGGTCGAACTTCGCCGTCCCGCCGTGCGCCTCGGCGCGGGCGATCGCCAGCCCGCCGTCGGCCGCCGGCGCCGGCCGCGGCGCGCTCTGGAGCGCGAAGAGCGCCTGGAACACCGGCGCGTGCGAGAGGTCGCGCGGCGGCGCCAGCGCGGCGACCAGCTCCTCGAAGGGCAGGTCCTGGTGTTCGAAGTCGGCCAGCGTCCCCTCGCGCACCCGCGCCACCAGCGCGGCGAAGGTCGGATCGCCGCCCGTGTCGGTGCGCATCGCCAGGGTGTTGGCGAAGAAGCCGATCAGCCCCTCGACCTCCACCCGCCGCCGGTTCGCCACCGGCGTGCCGACCACCACCTCGCGCGCGCCGGCCAGCCGACCCAGGAGCGCCTGGAAGGCGGCGAGGAGCACCATGAACGGGGTGGCGCCGAGGCGGCGGGCGAGCCCCTCGACCGCCGCCCCGGTCGCCGGCTCGACGGCGAAGGCGATCCGCTCGCCGCGGTGGCGCTCGACCGGCGGCCGCGGCCGGTCGGCCGGCAGCGCGAGGAGCGGCGGCGCCCCGGCCAGCCGGCGCCG
>DATABP010000230.1:0-1786 GCA_036259515.1 Thermoanaerobaculia bacterium
CCGCCTCCGGCGGGCGGTAGAGGCCGAACGCCTCCTCGAGCACCTCGTCGGCGACGCGGCGCAGCGCGGCGCGGTCGCGGCGGCCGGCGGCGTCGCGCGGCGGCTCGGGGGCGAAGTCGGCGAGCGGCCGGTCGCGGCGGAGGTGGTCGTCGAGCCGGTCGAGCCGGAAGGCGCTGGTGCCGACCAGCACCGCCTGCGCCGGCGCCACGTGCGCGAGGTAGCGCTCGACGAGAGGGCGGGGCGGCGCCCCCTCCGCCTCGCCGGAGGGCTGGGGCTCCGCGCCCTCGGCGTCGAAGGCGGCGACCGACTCCTCCATCGCCCGCCGCATCTCGGCGAAGCCGTCGCCGAAGACGGCGGGGTCGTCGAGCCAGGCGGCGAGCGGCACGGGCCCGCCGGCGGCCGGCACCGTCTCGACCGAGCGCAGCGAGACGATCGACGGCAGCGGCGCCTCGCGGCGGTGGACGCGGCGGAACAGCTCGCCGGCCATCGCCGACGCCCGCGCCTCCCAGGCCAGCGACGAGGTCATGCTCGCGCCGTCGTTGCGGTGGCCGGCGGCGACCTTCTGCCCGTCGCGCCGGAAGACGACGCCGAGCGGCCGCGCGCCGCGCCGCCCGGTGCGCTTGAGCTCGATCTCGAGGTCGCTTCCCGGCGGGCGCACGATCGTCACCACCGTCCCCGCCGGCGCCTCGACCAGGGCGCCGACCTCCTCCGGCGTCGCTTCGCCGCTCCACAGCACGGCGCGGCCGGCGAGCAGCCGGGCGAGGAAGCGGCGGTCCCAGGCCGGCAGGGCGGCCAGCGCGCGACGGCCGTCGCGGCGGGCGATCGGCTGGAGCGAGTCCCTGCCGGCCGGCCGCCCGCGGCCCATGCGGAGGAGCGCGCGCGCCCGGTCGGCGACCTCCTCGGGCGTGACGAGCCAGCGCGCCAGCGTCAGCTTCGCCTCGCGGCGCGCCTGGTCGAGGAAGTCGGCGAGGGCGGCGGCGGACGGCGGGCGGCGGATGGCGAAGGGGCGGTGGAAGCGCTCGAGCCGGGCGAGCCGGCGGCGGAGGTCGGCGAAGACGGCGGCCGGAGAGGCGGCGAGAGACGTGCCGGGCGCGGCGGATCGAGCGACGGCGGTGGCGGCCTCGGCGGAGCCGTCGGCCGGAGCGTTCCCGCCGCGCAGCAGTCCGAGCACGCCGAGGAGCCAATCCCGGTCGGCCGATCGGCGCGGATCGAGCGCCAGGGCCTGCTGCTCCAGCATCCACGCGGCGAGGCGGCGCAGCTCCCACGGCCGGCGCGCGTCGCGGGCCACCTCGACCAGGCGAGAGGAGAAGCGGCGGTCGAAGCCGTCGGCGGCGAGCAGCCGCGCGACCAACTCCCGTCCCGCCCCGCCACCCGGCGCGGCGCGGAGCACACGCTCGACGGCCAGCCGGCCGCGCGTCGCGGAAGAAGGCGGCGAGGAGAAGGGCGGGCGCTCTCCGCCGGCGGCCGGCGGCTCGGCTGGTGCGCGGGCGGGGTCCGGACCGCCTTCCTCGATGAGGAAGGGGGCGATTCCAGGCGAGGGCGGCAGGGATTCGAGAGTCACGAGGGTCGAGCGGAGCGGCTCTTCCCGCGCCGGCCCGCGCCGGTCGGCGGGAGAGGCGACAGGCTGGCGCGCACCGAGCAGGAGGGGAACGGCCTCGAGCGTGGCGGGCCGCGCCAAGCGCCGAAAGCGCGCGACGCGTGGCCGCTCAGACCGCGCCGTTCACCCCCGCCGTCGGGCGCGCCGGCTTCCGCCTCCTCCCGATCAGGGCTTCGGCTTCGGCGACGC
>DATABP010000231.1:0-3639 GCA_036259515.1 Thermoanaerobaculia bacterium
GGGCGCCGGCGAGCGGCTCGCCGGCCCCGGGCCGCCGCGCCCGCGCCAGCGCCCGCCGGCAGGCGACGAGCGCCCAGAGCGCCGCCGCCAGCGCCACCGCGGTCGCCAGCGCCAGCGGCAGCCGGCTCTCGATCCGGCACATCCAGCGCACGGTGGCGAGGCCGAAGAGGAGCTGGGTCAGCCAGGCCAGCGCCGGCAGCGCGGCGGCGGCCATCAGGCGGCGGTCGGCGGGCGCCACCTCGTGCTGCGGCGGCTCGACCTCCCGTTCGGCGGCCGGCTCGTCGCTCACGTCCACCTCGGCAGCCAGTAGACGACGGCGTAGAGCGGCAGCCAGGAGAGGACCACAAAGTTCCAGTAGAGGCAGTCCTCGCTGACCTCGATGTACCGCTTCGGGCTGGGGTCGAGGTGGAAGAACCAGGTGATCACGAAGGTCTCGATGGCGTCGGTGAGGAGGTGCAGGGTGTGGAAGCCCATCACCGCCCACACCGCCGAGCCGTAGGCGTTGGCGTCCCAGCGCACGCCGAGGGCGGTCAGCTCGACGGCGCGGACGGCGAGGAAGGCGACGGCGAAGGAGTCGTCGATCCACATCCAGCGCCGGGTCGCCTTCTCGTCGAGCGCCTCGGCGGCCTTGCGCAGCCGGTTGTTGGGCCACAGGCTGACGAGGAGGACGCCGGTGTTGAGCGTGCCCCAGAGGAGCGACGGCGGCGCGAAGCCGGGCGGCGGCCAGGAGGCGGTGGCGCCGCGCAGGTAGAGGGTGGTGGCGATCAGCATCGCGAACATCGCCCCCTCGATGACGACGAAGCCGACGCTGCCCCACCACATGAGGTTGCGGCTGCCGAAGGCGTGGCTCGGCAGCTTCGAGGCGTCGAGCCAGGTGCGCGCGCTCACCCCGCCGCCTCCGGCTCGGCCGCCGGCCCCGGCGCCGTCTCGCCCCGCCGCTTCTTCTCGAGCTCCGGCTTCCCCCAGCCGAAGAGCGCCAGGAAGATCGGCAGCGAACCCCACAGCACCGCCCACGGCGTGAACATCGCCCCGGCGAAGGTGGCGACGGTCGACACCGCCGCCGCCAGCGGCCACAGCGACGAGCCCGGCAGCTCGCTCTTGATCTCCGGCTCGGCGTCGAGGAGGTTGGTGACCAGCACCTCGCGCTTGCCGGGCGCGTCGAGTCCGGCCACCCACAGCCGGCCGGCGCCGGGAGCCCACAGGCCCTCGCGCGCCACCACCACCGGGAGGTGGAGGAAGTTGAAGGCGGGCGGCGGCGAGTCGGTGGCCCACTCGAGGGTGTCGGCGCGCCAGGGGTCGGCGCCGGCGAAGGGGCCGCGCACGAGGCTCCGCACCGCGTTGACCACGAAGAGGACCACCGCCACCCCGATCACCCAGCTCCCCACCGTCGCGAGCTGGTTGAGGCCGGTCCAGCCGGTGTCCGGCAGGTAGGTGTAGATCCGCCGCGGCATGCCGTCGAGGCCGAGCTGGTGGAGCGGGAAGAAGGTGAGGTTGAAGCCGACGAAGAGGAGACCGAAGGTCCACCTCCCCAGGCTCTCGCTCAAGAGGCGCCCGGTCATCTTCGGGAACCAGAAGGCGATGGCGCCGAAGAGCGGGAACACCGCGCCCCCGATCAGCACGTAGTGGAAGTGCGCGGTGACGAACGCCGAGTCGTGTACCTGGAGGTCGAGCGGCACCGAGGCGAGCATCACCCCCGTCATCCCGCCGGCGACGAAGATGGTCACGAATCCCAGGACGTAGAGGAGCGGCACCCGCAGCACCGGCCGGCCGCCCCACAGGGTGGCGATCCAGCAGAAGATCTGCACCCCGCTGGGGATGGCGATCAGCATGCTGGCGGCGGTGAAGAAGCTCTCGCCGAGCTGCGGCAGGTCGGTGGCGAACATGTGGTGCACCCACAGGCCGAAGCTGATGAAGCCGGTGGCGACCAGCGAGAGCACCATCGCCGGGTAGCCGAACACCTGCCGCCGCGCGAAGACGGCGACGATCGACGAGACGAACCCGAGCGCCGGGATGAAGATGATGTAGACCTCGGGGTGGCCGAAGAACCAGAAGAGGTGCTGCCAGAGGAGCACGTCGCCCCCTTCGGCGACGTTGAAGAAGTGGGTGCCGACCAGCCGGTCCATCGCCAGGAAGACGCTCGACAGCATCACCGCCGGCATGGCGAAGACGATCATGAAGCTCATCACCAGCATCGACCACACGAAGAGCGGCACGCGGTCGAGCGACATCCCCGGCGCCCGCATCTTGAACACCGTGACGATGATCTCGACGGCGGCGACGAGGGCCGAGATCTCGGTCAGGCTGATGAGCTGCGCCCACACGTCGACCCGCTTGCCGGGCGAGAACTCCGGGCCGGCCAGCGGCACGTAGCTGAACCAGCCGGCGTCCGGGGCCATCCCGAGCAGATAGCAGCCCCACAGGAGCGCCCCGGCCAGCACGTACACCCAGTAGCCGAAGGCGTTGAGCCGCGGGAAGGCGACGTTCCGGGTGCCGACGAGGAGCGGCACCAGCGCCAGCGCGAAGCCGTTCATCACCGGCACCGCGAAGAGGAACATCATGGTGGTGCCGTGGAGGGTGAAGATCTGGTTGTAGGCGTCGGGGCCGAGGAGGCCGTTCTCCGGCCGCGCGAGCTGGAGCCGCATGGCGATCGCCAGGAGGCCGGCGAGCGCGAAGAAGACGATCGCGGTGACGATGTAGCGCCGCCCGATGTCGGCGTGCGAGGTGCTCGCCAGCCAGCCGCCGAAGGTGCGCGGCCGGCCCCAGCTCTCCTCGAGCCGGCGGCGCACCTCGTCGTCGGGCGAGGGCGGCGCGTCGAGGACCTCGACCGCCGGCGGCCGGCGGGCGTCCGCGGTCACTCGAGGCCCTCCAGGTAGGCGAGGAGCGCCTGGAGCTCGGGGCCGGCGAGGCCGATCGGCGGCATCGCGTTGCCCGGCTTGACGCTCTGCGAGTCGATCACCCAGCCGGCGAGGTGGCCGCGGGTGTTCGGCAGCGTGCCGGCGGCGATCGTCGAGCGGCTGGCGAGGTGGGTGAGGTCGGGCCCGGTGCGACCACCCGCCGCAGTGCCGCGCACGGTGTGGCAGAGGACGCACGGCGAGGAGAGGAACACCCGCTGCCCCCGGCGCGCGAGCGGGCTCGCCGGCGGCGCCGCCGCCCGCCGCTGCGCCGCCAGCCACGCCTCGAGCTCCTCCTCGGGCTCGACGACCACCCGCAGCCGCATGTGGGCGTGCTGGAGGCCGCACATCTCGGCGCACTGGCCGTCGAAGACCCCGGCCACCGAGGGCGTCAGGTGGAGCAGCAGCGGGCGGCCGGGGAGGAGGTCGCGCTTGCCGTGGAGCCGCGGCACCCAGAAGCTGTGGATGACGTCCGCCGAGGACAGCTCGATCCGCACCGGCCGGCCGAGCGGCAGGTGGAGCTCGTTCGCCGTGCGCACCTCGTCGGCGGCCATCGCGCCGGGGTAACGCACGTCCCACCACCACTGCCAGCCGGTGACCTGGACGCGCAGCGGCTCGCCGGAGGGCGGCGCGGCGAGGCGGTCGCCGGTGGCGACGCTGGCGAGCAGGAAGCCGACGAGGACGAGGAGGGTGACCCCGGCCGCCGCGGCGACGGCGACCACCCGCCGCCGCTCCGCCCCGGGCGCCG
>DATABP010000232.1:0-3107 GCA_036259515.1 Thermoanaerobaculia bacterium
GGAAACCGCGGGCGTGGTGGCGATTGGGATGTGGGTCTTGCCCTCGCACCGAAGGCGCGGCGGCGGCCGGATGCTGATGGAGGCGGCGCTGGCCAGCCGGCCCGAAGAGGTCCACAAGATCGAGCTCGAGGTCTTCCCCGAGAACGAGGCGGCGATCGCGCTCTACCGGCGGATGGGCTTCGAGGAGGAGGGACTGCGGCGCGAGCACTACCGGCGGCGCGACGGCTCCCTGCGCTCGGCCCTGATCATGGCCCGCCTCTTCACCTGACCTGCAACTACAGCGCGGCGAGCGCCGCGGCGACCGCCTCCTCGGCGGTCTCGGCCGGGATCACCCCCGGGCCGCCGGCCATCCGCTCGCGCCCGTTCAGCTCCCAGCTGCGCAGCGCCACCACCTCGTGGCCGATCACGCGGGCGAAGCCGATCTCCGAGAGCGTCCCCCACTCGCCGCCGATCGCGATCACCGCCTCGCCGGAGGAGACGACGGCGAGGTTGCGGGCGTGGCCGATGCCGGTGGCGACGACCTGGCTGCACCAGGGGTTGGCGTCGTCGGGGGAGGTGCCGGGGACGATCCCGATCACGGCGCCGCCGGCCTCGGCCGCCGCCCGCGAGGCCGCCTCCATCACGCCGCCCCCGCCGCCGCAGACGAGCGCCACCCCGGCCTCGGCCAGCCGCCGCCCCACCTCTTCGGCCAACTGCCAGGCCTCCTCGCCCTCCTGCGCGCCGCCGGCGCCGATCACGGCGACCTGACGAAGACGCCGTAGAGGACGGGGGTGGGGCTCACCGGAGCAACAGCCGGGGAGGCTCCGGTGAGCCCCACCCCCGTCCTTCACGCCGCCTCCCGCATCAGCCCCATCAGCTCCAGCGCCCCCGCCTTGTGCAGCGGTTCGTTCAGGTTGCCGCACTTGGGGCTCTGCACGCAGGAGGGGCAGCCGGCCTCGCAGGGGCACTCGGCGATCAGCCGCTCGGCGTCACCCAGCAGGCGCTCGAACTCGTCGTAGCCGCGCCTGGTGATCCCGACCCCGCCGGGATGGCCGTCGTAGATGAAGATCGTCGAGCGGCCGGTCTGGAAGTGGACGTTGGTGGAGAGGCCGCCGATGTCCCAGCGGTCGCACATCGCGATCAGCGGCAAGACGGCGATCTGGCTGTGCTCGGTCGCGTGCAGGGAGCCGAGCAGCGCCTCGGTCGGCAGCTTGCGCGCGAGCGGGTCCGGCAGCACGTACCAGAGCGCCTGGGTGACGAAGTTCTGCTCGGGCAGCTCGAGGGCGACGATGTCGATCGGTTCCTGGTCGGAGACGGAGACGCGCTGGAAGGCGATCACCTGCTCGGTCACCGAGACCTCGCCGAAGTTGAGCTGCACGCCGGCGACCTCGCGCTGCTCGTGAATGCGTTCGATGTAGATCTCGGTCTCCTTTTTCGGCCGCGTGTACCAGTCGCCGTCGAAGCTCGAGACGACCGCCCGCCGCTCCTCGATGTCGAGGCGGTCCACCTCGTAGGAGCGGCCGAGGTGGAGGTAGACGGCGCCGGGGTGGACGGTCGTGAAGGCGCGCTCGGCCTCGACCAGCCCCAGCATCTCCCCCGCGTCGCGCTCGATCACCGCGACCGAGTCGGCCGAGGCCGAGCGCAGCGGGATCCGGTTGGCGACGAACTCGGCTCGCCCCGGCAGCAGCTTGCCGCCGGCGGCGCGCAGCTCCCCCGCCGCCTGCAGCCGCTCGGCCCGCTCGCGCCAGCCCTCGCCGAAGACAGCATCGTCAGTGCCCGTCAGGGGGAGCTCGTAGGCGGCCGCGATCAGGTGCCGGGAGGCGATCTGCTCGTTTGCGTGGTCGAGGATCGCCGCCTCGACCGGCCGCCCGAGGAACTCCTCCGGGTGGCGGCAGAAGAACTGGTCGAGCGCGTCCTGGCCGGCGACGTAGACGGCGAGCCCGCGGCGGCGGCGCCCCGCCCGCCCCCACATCTGTCGCAGGCTGGCGACGGTGCCGGGGAAGGTGACGCAGATCGCCGCGTCGAGCTCGCCGACGTCGATCCCCAGCTCCAGCGCGTCGGTGGCGACGACCGCCAGCAGCTCGCCGTTGCTGAGCCGGGACTCGATCTCGCGCCGCTGCTGCGGCGTGTAACCGCCGCGGTAGGGGGCGATCCGCTTCGCCAGCTCCGGCTTCCCCCGCCGCTCCAGGTTTTCGCGGGCGAAGCGCTGGATCAGCTCGATCCCGCGGCGGCTTTTGAGGAAGCAGATCGTCCGCACCCCGTGGGTGACCAGCTCCGCCAGCAGGTCGGCCGCCTCGCCGAGCGCCGAGCGCCGGGCGCCGCTCGCCTCGTCGAGCAGCGGCGGGTTCCACATCGCGATCTCGCGGCCGGCGCGCGGGGCGCCGTCGTCGTCGACCAGCTCGAACGGCGTCCCGACCAGCCCCTCGGCCAGCTCCTCCGGGTTGGCGATCGTCGCCGAGGCGAGCAGGAAGCGCGGCTCCGAGCCGTAGGCGCGGGCCAGCCGCCGCAGCCGCCGCAGCACGTTGGCGACGTGAGAGCCGAAGACGCCGCGGTAGGTGTGGGCCTCGTCGACCACCACCCAGCGCAGGTTGGCGAGGAAGTCGCCCCATTTCTTGTGGTTGGGCAGGAGGGCGACGTGGAGCATGTCCGGGTTCGTGAGGACCAAATTGCTGCGCCTCCTGATCGCCGGGCGCTCCTCGCGCGGGGTGTCGCCGTCGTAGATCGCCTCGCGCAGTCCCGGCGGCCGCAGCTGCGCCAGCTTGCGCGCCTGGTCCTGGGCCAGCGCCTTGGTCGGGTAGAGGTAGAGCGCCCGGTCCTTGGGGCGCGCCGCGATCCCGTTCAGCACCGGCAGGTTGAAGGCGAGGCTCTTGCCGGAGGCGGTGCCGCTGGTGATCACCAGGTTCGAGCCGGCGGCGGCCTCGAAGGCGCGCAGCTGGTGGGTGTAGAGGGAGTCGATGCCGACGCGGGCGAGCGCCTCGGCCAGGCCGGGGTGGATCTCGGCGGGCAGCGGCGCCGGCCGCGAGCGCCGCTCCTCTTCGGAGCTCTCAGCGACGATCCGCCGGTCGCGCCGCGCCGGGTCGATCGCAACCGCCCACTCGGAGGAGAGAAGACTCCCCCCGCGCGCCATC
>DATABP010000233.1:0-3951 GCA_036259515.1 Thermoanaerobaculia bacterium
CGGCCTGCGGCTTCGCCGAGGCGGTCGACTACGCCTTCGGCTCGGCCGAGGCCGACGCCGCGCTGCCGCCGGCGGTCCCCGGAGGCGCCCCGGCGGTGGCGATCGCCAACCCGCTGTCGGAGCGCTACGCGGTGCTGCGGCGGTCGCTGCTGCCCAACCTGGTCGAGGCGGCGCGCTTCAACCTGCGCCGCGGCGCCGCGGCGGTGCGCCTGTTCGAGGTCGGCCACGTCTTCTGGCGCACCGCGGGCGGCGGCGCCGACGAGCGCGAGACGGTGGCGCTGGTCGCCGGCGGCCGCGTCGGCCGGCCCTGGGAACGCCAGGTCGAGCTCGACCTCTTCGACCTCAAGGGCGTCGTCGAGAGCCTGGCCGAGGCGCTCGGCTCGGCGGTCGAGGCGCGGCCGGCGGACGACCTCCCCGGCCTCACCCCCGGCGCCGCGGCGCGCCTCCTGATCGACGGCCGCGAGGCCGGCGTCCTCGGCCGCCTCGACGCGCCCGACGAGCCGGTCGCCCTCTACGTCACCGAGCTGGCGACCGCGGCGCTCGGCACCGGCGCCGAGCCGCGCCCGGTGGCGATCCCCTCGCGCCATCCGTCGATCGCCGCCGATCTCACCCTCGTCCATCCGGCCGAGGTGCAGTGGGCGGAGATCGCCGCCGCCGTCGAGGCCCACCGCCCCGCCGACCTCGCCCGCTTCGCGCTCGCCGTCCGCTACGCCGGCGAGGGCGTCCCCGCGGGCGCCGTGGCCACCACCCTGACCTTCCTCTACGCCTCCCCCGAGCGCTCGCTGACCCAGGACGAGGTCAACGACCGCCAGGAGGCGCTGCGCCGTGTGCTCGAAGGGCGCTTCGGACTCGGCGGGACTCCGGGATGACCGCTCCCGCCGGCGCTCCCTGGCTGGACGCCCTCGAGTCGCGCGTCCGCGACGCCGTCGAGCGCGTCGGCACGCTGGCCGCCGAGAACCGCCGCCTCGCCGCCCGCGTCGAAGAGCTGGAGGACCGCCTCGCGCAGGCGCCCGAGGGCGGCGACGCCGGAGCCGCCGCCGAGGCCGCCGGCTGGCGCCGCGACCGCGCCGAGGTGGAGCGCCGGGTGCGAAAGCTCGTCGAGACGCTGGAGAGCCTGCTCGACAACCGAAGCGAAGCCGACTGAGGACAGCGAGCTCTCGGAGCTCTGCCGTCGAGCATGGGGCACCCGGCCGTCGCGCGTTCCCTTCGCCTGCTCGAGGCGCCCCGCGCCTGTCCGCCCGCTACAATGCCGCCCATGACCGAACGCCCCCGCGCCGGCGGCCGTGCTCCCGACGACCTTCGCCCCCTCTCGATCGAGCTCAACCCGCTGAAGTACGCCGAAGGGTCGGCGCTCATCCAGGTCGGCGACACGCGGGTGCTGGCGGCGGCGAGCGTGGAGCCGCGGGTGCCGCCCTTCCTCCGCGACAGCGGTCAGGGCTGGGTCACCGCCGAGTACTCGATGCTGCCGCGGGCGACCTCGACGCGCAGCCAGCGCGAGGTGACGCGCGGGCGGCCGAGCGGGCGGACCGCGGAGATCCAGCGTCTGATCGGCAGGAGCCTCCGCGCCGTCGTCGACATGAGCGCGCTGGCCGACAAGACGATCACCGTCGACTGCGACGTGCTCCAGGCCGACGGCGGCACCCGCACCGCCTCGATCACCGCCGGCTACGTGGCGCTCGCCGCCGCCTGCGCGCGGCTCCTGCTCACCGGCGACGTCGCCCGCTGGCCCCTGGTCGACGCGGTGGCCGCCGTCTCGGCCGGGCTGGTCGGCGGCCGCGCGCTCCTCGACCTCGAGTACGTCGAGGACGAGGCGGCGGAGGTCGACATGAACGTCGTCGCCACCCCCGGCGGACGGTTGATCGAGATCCAGGGCACCGGCGAGCGGCGCAGCTTCGAGCGCCGCGAGCTCGACGCGCTGGTCGACCTGGCGCTGGCCGGGGTGGCGCGGCTGGGCGATCTCCAGCGCCAGACCCTCGCCGGCACCCTCGCCGAGGTCGAGGAGGTGCTCGCCAAGGGCCGCCGCCGCCCCGCCCCGGCCCGCCCCGAGAGCGAGCTCTGGGGGCGGCCGTGACAGTCTTTGCGATTCGAAAGTAAATGCGCTAACCTCCTCGGCGCGGTGGCGACCAGCCTGCACGGACGCGACGCCGGCCTGCCGCCGTGAGGGGAGGACGGCATGGAGCGGCGGTGGAAGGAACGGAGGAGCTTCCCTCGGTCGGCCCTGGCGATCTGCTGGCTGGTGGGTAGCGCCGCCCTGACGACGGCGAGCGCGGCACAGGAGGTACGCTTCGGCGGCAGCGACGTCTCGCAACGAAAGGTCACCCGACTCCCGGTCGAGCAGAACAGCAACTTCTCAGCGGTCAGCTTCCTCTTCGACCATCTGCTCGATTCCCACGAAGAGGGCGAGTTCATCTACCACCAGCACCTCGTCATGATCGGCGTCGAGCCCGGCAGCGAGGCGGCGAGGATCGTCACCGAGTCGATCCTGGCCTGGCGCGCCCTGGACGAGGCGCGCCCCACCAACAAGGGCCTGCAAGGCGAGGCGTTCGAACGCGCGGGTCGCGAGTACCTGCGCCGCTCGGTGCGCGAGCTGCGGCAGGTCTATCGCACCATGCTCCGCGAGTTGACGAAAGCCGGCTATTCGACCGAGCCCATCGAGTTCGAGGTCGAGAAACGCCGACGCGGCATCGTCAGCACGGTCTACGGAGAGCCGGATCCGCAAACCCAGCGCATCCTCGATTCCTTCGACGAGCCCGATCCGGAGGTCCTCCCATGAGCACTCGGCGATCCGTGGCCCTGGTGTTGCTCATCGCGGGCATCATTTCGGGCTCTGCCGATCGCGCTACGGCCCAGACCAAGGTTGATGCAGAGGTGAATCTGGGCTTTTGGCTGCACACCCCCGGCTCGCCGGAGACGACAGCGCGGGCGCGGTGCAATGCCAAGCTGGCGAACCTCCTCGCCGCCGACGTCGGCCGGCCCTGGACGCTGGGTGGCGAGCTCTGGCAGGCGGATGGCATCTTCGAGATCCTCGCCGACGACTGCGCAGAGCAGACGACGGCTGTCGATACGACAGCCATCCTCACCTGGAACGCCGAGAAATCGAACGTCCTCTGCGGCATCAATTTCCGCGGAAGATCGGAGACGCAGGTCGTCTATCCGTGGTGGGCAGGCCCGGGCCCCTCGAACGAGTCCGGGACCGATCTGCAGAAGCGCCTCTGCCCGGACGAGGACCCGCCGATCGTCGCCGAGGGCGGGACCGAGAACCCTCCCGGCTCCGGAAGCGGTGACGGGTCGAGCCCCATCCTGATCGATCTCGACCGCGGCGGCTTCAGGTTGACCGACTTCGCGGGAGGGGTCAGCTTCGACCTCGCGCCCGGCGGCGTGGTCGAGCGGATCGCGTGGACCGACGGTGGCGGCGACGGGTTCCTGGCGCTCGATCGCGACGGTGACGGCCTGATCGAGGACGGCGGCGAGCTGTTCGGCAACTTCACGCCGCAGCCGCCGTCGGAGGCCCCGAATGGATACGCCGCGCTGGCGCTCTACGACCAGGCCGCGGAAGGAGGCGACGGCGACGGCTGGATCTCCGCCGCCGACGCCGTGTTCGGCCGCCTCCGCCTGTGGATCGACTCGAGCCACGACGGCTACAGCGACGCGACGGAGCTGCACACGCTCCCGAGCCTGGGTGTGTCGGCGATCAGCCTGCGAGCGGTGCGGTCGAGGCGCCGGGACCGGCACGGCAACGAGGTCCGGTACGTCAGCCTGGTGCGCCTGGGGCGCGTCAACACCCAGGCCGCGGACGTCTTCCTCGTGGGCCGATAGGGCCGGCCGCCTCGACCCTCAGCTCACCGATCCCTTGACCGGGATCTCCAGCGTCGGCTTGCGGGGCTGGTTGGTCGACAGCTTGATCACTCCGTCGAAGGCGCCCTTCGGCATGTCCGGGGAGAGCTGGACGCG
>DATABP010000234.1:0-3426 GCA_036259515.1 Thermoanaerobaculia bacterium
ACCGTCACCCTCACCGAGGACCTCGCCGAGCTCCTCGACGACGAGGCCCGCCGGCGCCGGACCTCGGTCTCGGCCGTCGTCCGCCAGCTCCTCACCGAAGGGCTGGTCGGCTCCGCCGAGCGGCCGCGGGAGATCCCCTGGGCGGGGATCGTCGACGATCCGGGCGGTGCGCCGGCCCGCGACCTCGACGAGGTGCTCGCCCGCGAGTGGGCCGATGACATCCACCGCGATCGTCGATAGCGGGCCTCTGATCGCGTCGGCGCTCCGCTCCGATCCCGACCACCGCGCCTCGCTCGACGCGCTGCGCACGCCCGGGCTGCGGCTGGTGATCCCGGCCCTCTGCGTCGCCGAGGTGGGCTACTTCCTCGAGCGTCGGGGAGGTGCCGCGGCGGCCACCGCGTTCGTCCGCGGCCTCGCCGGCTTCGACGTCCACCAGCCCGCGCCCGACGAGTGGGAGCGCATCGGCGAGCTGGTCGAGGAGTACGCCGATCTCGGTCTCGGCGTGATCGACGCCGCGGTGGTCTCGCTCGCCGAGCGGCTGCGCACCGAGCTGGTGATCACCCTCGACCACCGCCACTTCGGCGCCGTCCGGCCGCGCCACGCCGAGGCGTTCCGGCTGCTGCCGGACTGAGCGCCGATCCCGCTGGATTTTCGCCCCCGCTCCCCCGCGTTCTCCCCTCTGCGCCGGCCGGGAGCCACCGCCGGCGCCTTCCCCTGGAGCCTTGCGATGGAAGATCGCCGTTCTCTTCTCGTCCCCGCTGCGGTGCTCGGACTCCTCCTCGCCCTCGGCCTCGCCGCCGGCGGGGCGCTCCTCGCCCGCGGCCTGTTCGCCGCCCGCGCCGCGGACCGCTTCGTCACCGTCAAGGGCCTCTCCGAGCGCGAGGTGCCGGCCGACCTCGCGCTGTGGCCGATCGTCTTCACCAACACCGGCAACGACCTCTCCGCGCTCCAGGAGCAGGTCGAGCAGGACGCCGCGGCCATCCGCGGGTTCCTCGGCCGCTTCGGCTTCGAGCCGGGCGAGGCGACGCTCTCGGCGCCGCGGGTGACCGACTACCTGGCGCAGGGCGGCTACCGCGACCAGGGGCCGGCCGAGCGCTACCTCGTCGAGTCGACGGTCACCCTGCGCAGCGGCGACATCGAGGCCGTCCGCCGGGCGATCCAGGCCTCCGGCGAGCTGGTGCGCGCCGGCGTGGCGCTCATCCGCAGCTACGAGTACAACACCCAGTACCTGTTCACCCAGCTCGAGGCGGTCAAGCCGGAGATGATCGCCGAGGCCACCCGCGACGCCCGCCGCGCCGCCGAGCAGTTCGCCGAGGACTCCGGCGCCCGCGTCGGCGGCATCCGGCGCGCCCAGCAGGGCTACTTCTCGATCGAGGACCGCGACCCCTTCTCGCCGGAGACCAAGAAGGTGCGGGTGGTGACGACGGTGGAGTACTTCCTGGTGGAGTAGGCGACCGGCGCTAGGATCGCCACCATGGCGATCATCGGCACACACGTCCTCCTCTACACCCCCGAGCCGGAGGCGCTCCGCGCCACGCTGCGCGACGTCTTCGGCTGGGAGCACGTCGACGCCGGCGGCGGCTGGCTGATCTTCGCGCTGCCGCCCGCCGAGCTCGGCGTCCACCCCGCCGAGGGGCCCACCTTCGAGTCCGGCACGCGGCACCAGCTCACCTTCATGTGCGACGACATCGGCGCCACCGTCGCCGAGCTGCGCGCGAAAGGGATCGAGGTGCGCGGCGAGCCCGAGGACGAGGGCTTCGGGATCACCGTGACGATGGTCCTCCCCGGCGGCGTCGAGGTCATGCTCTACCAGCCGCGGCACGCCAGCCCGCTGCCGGGGATCGGCGGCCGGTCCGCCTGATCCTCGACCTGGGGGCTGATCACCGCATCGCGCCACAGGTGGGCGCCCTCCGCCTCACCGACGCGAGGACCTGGAGATCGACGGCCCACGCCGGCGGTTGACTCGCGGCAGGACCGGCCGTACCATGTTGACCAACCCAGGAGGAGTATTGACCAAGACCGCTCCGGCCAGCGAGGTCAAGGAAAACTTCGCCGAGTACGTGCGCTCGGTGGAGGGAGGCGAGTCGGTGGTGATCACCCGCTACGGACGACCGGTGGCGGTGCTGCTGTCGGCGAGCCGGTACGAACGCATGGAGCGGCTGACGGAGCCCACGGCCGATGCCGGGCTCGCGGGGCTCGCCGGACGCTGGGAGGACGGCGACGAGCTGGCCGACGAGCTGGAGCGCGTCGTCCGAGCGCGCGCCGCCGTCCGAGCCCTCGACGAGCTCGACCACGCGCCCCGCTGAACGTGCCCTATCTGTTCGACACCGACGCGCTCTCCGAGGTCCTTCGGCCGCGACCCGCCGAACGCTTCGTAGCTTGGCTCGCCACCGTCCCCGCCGAGGAGCAGGCCGCCAGCGCGGTGTCGATCGGCGAGCTCTACCGCGGCGCCTTCCGCTCGCCGAACCGGCGGCGTTGGCTCGACCGGATCGACCACGAGCTCCTCCCCCGCCTGGTCGTCCTGCCCTACGACGCCCCCACTGCCCGTATCTACGGCGAGATCAGGGCTCGCCTGGAGGCCGGCGGCAGGATGCCGGGCGAAGCGGACCTGCAGATCGCCGCGACGGCGCTCCACCACGGTCTGTCGGTGGTCACCGGCAACGTCCGCCACTTCGAGCGCGTGCCGGGGCTGCGGATCGAGCGCGTCCTCGCCGATTCCCGCTCCCGCTGAGGGCGCGTCACCCCGCCTCCCTGCCCCCCACCACGATCGAGCAGCACGTCACCCCGCCCTCCGCCTTGGCGAGCTCGGAGGTGGGCACCGTGCGCACCTCGATGCCACGTGCCTCGAGCCGCCGCCGGGTGCGCGGGAAGGCCTCCGGCAGGACGACCGCCCCGCCCACCCGGAGGGCGTTCGCGGCGAACGGCTCGGCGGGATCGACGTCGACGAGCTCGAGCCCTGCGAACGGCGCCGTGTCGAGCCAGCGCCGCTCGACGAGGAGCGTGCCGGGGGCCACCTCGGTGGCGGCGCTCTTCAGGTGCAGGCAGCCGGTGACCGCCACCTCCTCCACCGTGTAGCCGTGCGGCGCGACGAGCCCCCGGAGCTGCTCGCAGCCGCTCCGGTCGGTGCGGCCCGACCGCCCCACGAACACCCGCCGCCCCACCCGCAGCACGTCCCCGCCGTCGAGCGTCCCCGGCGCCTCGATCCGCGCCAGCGGCCGGTGGCGGGCGAGCGCCGCGGCCACGGCGTCGGTCTCGCCCCGCCGCGCCGCCGCCCCCGGCCGCGCCACCACCGCCAGCTCGTCGAAGACGACCGCCGCGTCCTCGACGAAGACGGCGTCCGGCAGCTCGGGCGCCGCCGGCAGGTGCTCGATCGCGCAGCCGAGCTCGGCGAGGAGGTCGACGTAGCGGCGGTGCTGCTCGCGGGCG
>DATABP010000235.1:0-4798 GCA_036259515.1 Thermoanaerobaculia bacterium
GCCTCGGGGAGCTTCTCCGGCTGCTTGCCGCCGGCCTGGGCAAAGTCGGCGCGGCCGCCGCCGCCGCCGCCGACCAGCGGCGCCAGCCGGCGCACCAGCTCGCCGGCGGAGACGCGGCCGGCGAGGTCCCGGGTCACCGCCGCCAGGAGCGTCACCTTGCCCTCGCCGCGGGCGCCGAGGACGACGACGCCGGAGCCCAGGCGGTCGCGCAGCGCGTCGGCCATGCCGCGCAGCTCGCCCGGGGGCGCCGCCGGCACCTCGCGGGCGACGACGCGGAAGCCGTCGACCTCGACCTCGCCGCCGCCGTCCGCCGCGCCGGCGCCGGAGACCATCTGCACGCGCAGGCGGGCGAGCTCGGCCTCGGCCTCCCTGACGCGCCGCTCGAGCGCCGCCACCTCCGCCGGCGCGCGCTCGGGCGGCGCCCCCGCCGCGCGGGCGACCTCGTCGAGGAGCTCCTCGCGCTCGCGCACCCGGCGGTAGGCCGCCTCGCCGGCCACCGCCTCGATCCGCCGCACCCCGGAGGCGACGCCGCGCTCGCCGGTGATCCGGAAGAGCCCGATCTCGCCCGTGTTCCGCACGTGGCAGCCGCCGCACAGCTCGAGCGAGACGCCGGGCACCCCCACCGTGCGCACGCGGTCGCCGTACTTCTCGCCGAAGAGCGCCATCGCCCCGGCGGCGACCGCCTCCTTGTAGCCGCGCCACTCGATGCCGGTCGGGGCGGCGGCGAGCGCGTGCTCGTTGACCCGCTCCTCGATCCGCCGCCGCTCGTCGTCGGTCAGCGGGCGCGGGAAGGTGAAGTCGAAGCGCAGGCGGTCGGGGGCGACCAGCGAGCCCGCCTGCCGCACGCCCTCGCCGAGCGTCTCGCGCAGCGCGGCGTGGAGGAGGTGGGTCGCCGTGTGGTGGCGCTCGACGGCGCGGCGGCGCTCCGCGTCGACGGCGAGGTCGACCCGCTGGCCCTGAGAAAGAGTGCCCTCCTCGACGGTGACCTCGTGGAAGAAGACGCCGGCGGGGTCCTTCTGGGTGTCCTCGACGCGGGCGCGGCCGCCGGGCCAGGAGATCGTCCCGGTGTCGCCCACCTGCCCGCCGCCCTCGGCGTAGAGCACCGTGCGGTCGAGGACGACGACGCCGCTCTCGCCGGCCGCGATCGCGCTGCCGCCGGCGTCGAGCGCCGGACCGCCCGCGGCGGGGACGGCGCGAAGAACCTCGACCCCCTCCAGCGAGAGGGAGTCGTAGCCTGCGAACTCCGTCGCCGAGAGCTCGCCTTCCTGGGCCAGGACGCGCTTGAGCGTCGAGCGCTGCTCCTGGGCGCGGGCGGTGGTGGCGCGCGACGCCTCGCGCCGCGCCTCCATCTCGGCCGCGAAGCCCGCCTCGTCGAGATCGAACTGCTCCTCCTCGGCGATCTCCTTCATGTCCTCGAGCGATGCACCGTACGTGTCGTACAAGTAGAAGAGGGCCTTGCCTGTGAGTATCCCCTCACCCCGCTGACGACGGGTTTCGATCTCTTCCTGGATTGGGCGCGCCGCGCTCGCTTTAGTCTCGAGGAACTTCTCCTCCTCCGCGCGAACGGTTGCAACCGACGCCTCACGAGTGGCTGCGAGTTCCGGGTAGGCAGCGCCCATCACCTCCCCGAGGACCGGGACCAAACGGTGAAGGAAAGGACTGTCGAACCCTAGCCGCATGCCGTGTCGAACAGCGCGCCGTAAGATTCGGCGCAAGACGTATCCCCGATCTGAAGGCCCGGGGATCACGCCGTCGGCGAGGAGGAAGGTCACCGCCCGCAGGTGATCGGCGATCACCCGGAACGAATCATCGTAATCCTCGTCACCGCCGTACGGCACCTTGGCCAGCTCCGCCGCGGCGCTCAGAATCGGCTGGAACAGATCGGTGTCGTAGTTCGACTCGACGCCCTGAAGCACCGCGGTCACCCGCTCGAGGCCGGCGCCGGTGTCCACCGAGGGCCGCGGCAGGGGCTCGAGCTCGCCGCCGGGCTTCCTGTCGTACTGCATGAAGACCAGGTTCCAGATCTCGAGGTAGCGGCCGCTGTCGGTGCCCTCCTCCCAGCCGACCTCGGGCCGCTCCGGGTGGAGGTCGACGAAGATCTCGCTGCACGGGCCGCAGGGGCCGGTGTCGCCCATCGCCCAGAAGTTGTCGGCCATGCCGCAGCGGTGGACGCGCTCGGCCGGCAGGCCGGAGATCCGCCGCCACAGCTCGTACGCCTCGTCGTCCTGGTGGAAGACGGTGGCGAAGAGGTGCGCCGGCGGCAGCCCCCAGCCCCGGGTGACCAGCTCCCAGCCGAAGCGGATCGCCTCCTCCTTGAAGTAGTCGCCGAAGGAGAAGTTGCCGAGCATCTCGAAGAAGGTGTGGTGGCGCGGGCTGGGGCCGACGTTCTCGAGGTCGTTGTGCTTGCCGGATACGCGCAGGCACTTCTGCACCGACACAGCGCGGCGCGCCGGCGGCTCCTCCTCGCCCAGGAAGTAGCCCTTGAACTGCACCATCCCGGCGTTGGTGAAGAGCAGCGTCGGGTCGCCGTGCGGCACCAGCGGCGCCGACGGCCACGGGCGGTGGCCGCGGTCGCGGAAGAAGTCGAGGAAGCTCTGGCGGACGTCGGGGCTCTTCATCGGCGGGCGCTCGGGGTCGGGATGGGAGGCGCGGCGGGCGGGGGGCCGCACCTCTGGAACGGTCGGGCCACGGGAGTCCATTCCGCCGCCGGCGCGGGCGGGGCCGGCCGGCGCGCCGTCCCGGCGGCTCGCGCGGCTACGGGTCGGCGTCGCCGCCGGGGTCGACGTCCTCGAGCACCGCCCAGATCGCCGGCGGCGTGAAGCCGCGGCGGTCGAGGTAGCGGGCCAGCGCGGCCGGATGGCCGGCGCCGCCGCGGCGGTCGAGCCACAGGCGGGCGGCGGCGCGCGCCGCGTCGCGGTCGTCCGAGGGCAGGAGCTCCTCGACCACCTGGGCGACCACCTCGGCGGCCACGCCGCGGCGCACCAGGTCGGCGGCCAGGCGCTTGCGGCCCAAGGGCTCGCCGTTCAAGCGCGAGTCGGCGAGCTGCCGCGCCGTCCGCCGGTCGTCGAGGTAGCCCTCGCTCTCCAGCCGGTCGAGCGCCGCCTCGATCTCGCCCTCCGGATAGCGCCGGGCGACCAGCTTGGCGCGGATCTCGGCCCGGAAGTGGTCCCGCCGGGCCAGGAGCTCCACCGCCTTGTGGTAGGCCGAGGTCGTCGGCCGGGCGAGCGCCACGGCGCCGGGCGCGTCGATCTCGATCTCCAGCGTCGTCGTTCGCTTCACCCCCACAGTGTGTTTCGCCGCGGGCGCGAACGTCAAGAGGGAAGCGGCTTTCAGCTCCCCTCGAGCTCGAACGGCGACTCGTCGAGGAGGTCCTGCCCCGGCGCCATCTGGAGCGACTCCTCCATCTCCTCGCGCGAGATGTCGGCGGTGAACTGGATGCCCTGGATCTTGAGCTTGAGCTCGTCGGGGTTCGACGCCCGCCGCATCGCCTCGTCGAGCGTGATCAGGCCGCTCTTGTAGAGCTGGTAGAGCGACTGGTCGAAGGTCTGCATCCCGTACTGGCTGGTGCCGAGCTTGATCTGCTCGCGGATGTACTTCGTCTTGTCCTTGTTCTCGATGCAGTCGCGGACGTAGGCGGTGGAGATCAGCACCTCGGCCGCCGGCACCCGGCCGATGCCGTCGGCGCGCGGCACCAGCCGCAGCGAGATCACCGCGCGGAGCACCTGCGCGAGCTGGATGCGGATCTGCTTCTGGTGGTGCGGCGGGAAGACCGAGATGATGCGGTTGATCGTCTCGGTGGCGTCGAGCGTGTGGAGGGTCGAGAGCACCAGGTGGCCGGTCTCGGCGGCGAGGAGCGCCGTCTCGATCGTCTCGTAGTCGCGCATCTCGCCGACCAGGATGACGTCGGGGTCCTGGCGCAGCGCCGAGCGCAGGGCGGGCGCGAAGGCGCGGGTGTCGACGTCGACCTCGCGCTGGTTGACCAGCGACTTCTTGTCGCGGTGCAGGAACTCGATCGGGTCCTCGATGGTGATCACGTGCTCGGCGCGGCGGGCGTTGACGTGGTCGATCATCGCCGCCAGCGTCGTCGACTTGCCCGAGCCGGTGGTGCCGGTGCACAGCACGAGGCCGTTCGGCTCCTCGCAGATCCGCTCCAGCACCGGCGGCAGCGTCAGCTCGCGGATCGACAGGATGCGCGCCGGGATGACGCGCAGCACCAGCCCGACGGTGCCGCGCTGCTGGAAGATGTTGCAGCGGAAGCGGCCGAGCCCGGGAACCGAGTAGGCGATGTCGATCTCCAGCTCTTCCTTGAAGCGCTGCTTCTGCCGCGCGTTCATGATCGAGAAGGCCATCGCGATGGTGTCTTCCTGCATCAGCCGCTTGAGCTCGGGCAGCGGCAGCAGCCGCCCGTCGATGCGGACGACCGGGTGCGAGCCGACCTTGAGGTGCAGGTCGGAGGCCTTCCGCTCGACGGCGATCTTGAGCAGGTCGTTGATGTTCATGGCCCCGCCTCCGCGGCTGCGGGTTCGCAGCAGTAGGAAATCGTCAACCGTCGATGGTATGCGGCCGGGGGTGGGGGGTGCAACTCGGGGTGCGCTCTAACGGCTCAAGAGGAGTGCGGTCGCCGCCAGGGCGGCGGTTTCGGTGCGCAGGGGGGGGGGGCCGAGGGTGATCGGGCGGCAGGAGAGGGCGGCGAGGGAGGAGCGCTCCTCGTCAGTCCAGCCGCCCTCGGGGCCGACGAGGACGGCGGTGCCGGCGGGGTCGAGGGCGAGGGCGGCGCCGGGGTGGGGCTGGTCGCCGC
>DATABP010000236.1:0-2543 GCA_036259515.1 Thermoanaerobaculia bacterium
GCCGCAGGCGCGGGCGATCCGCGAGCTCGGCTGGCGCGAGGCGCGGGAGCTGGCGGGGCTGGCCGGCGGGCCGTTCGATCCGCGGGCGTTCCGGCCGCTGGTCGAGGCCGGGGTGCCGCTGGTGCTGCGCGGGGTGCGCCAGCCGTGGATCGAGGGGACGCGAATCGCCGCCGACGACGGCGAGGCGCCGGTGGTGGCGGCGCTGGCGGCGCGGCGCGGGGCGACGCTGGTCACCGTGCGGAGCTGGGCGATGTGGGAGAGCGCCGGCTACCTGGCGCGCCTCTTCGCCGCCTTCGCCGACGCCGGCCTCTCCGTCGACCTCGTCGCCACCTCGGCGGCGGCGGTCAGCGTCACCCTCGACCGCGTGCCCGGCGGCACCGGCGGCGCGGCGTTCGCCGGCCTCCTCGACCGCCTGCGCGAGCTCGGCCGGGTGGAGATCGTCGATCCGTGCGCGGTGGTCGCCGTCGTCGGCCGCCGCATCCGCTCGGTGCTCCACGAGGTGGGCCCGGCGCTCGCCGCCTTCCGCGAGCATCCGGTGCACCTGGTCAGCGACTCCTCGGAGGACCTCGACCTCTCCTTCGTGGTCGACGAGGAGGACGCCCCGAAGCTGGTCGCCCGCCTCCACGACGACCTCTTCGCCGTGCGCGGCGGCGACCGCCGCTTCGGGCCGACCTGGGAGGCGCTCGCCGCCGGCCCGGCCGCCGCCCGCGCGGCGATCCCGTCCGAGGAGGACCTCTGGTGGCGCCGCCACCGCGAGGAGCTCCTCGCGCTCGCCGCCGACGGCCGCGCCCGCTACGCCTACCACCCGGCGACCACCCGCGAGCGCGCCCGCCGGCTCGTCCGCGAGCTGCCGTCGATCGGCCGCCTCTACTACTCGCTGAAGGCGAACCCGCACCCGGCGCTGGTCGCCGCCGCGGCGGGGGAGGGGCTGGGGCTCGAGTGCGTCTCGGCGGCCGAGGTGCGGCGGGCGCGCGAGGTCGCCGGCGCCGAGGCGCCGGTCCTCTTCACCCCCAACTTCTGCCCCGTCGCCGAGTACGCCGAGGCGCTCGCCGCCGGCGCCGAGGTGGTGCTCGACGGGCCGGACCTCTTCGCCCGCGCGCCGGACGCCTTCCGCGGCACCGGCGTCGGCCTCCGCGTCGACCCCGGGCGCGGCCTGGGCCACCACGAGAAGGTGCGCACCGCCGGCGCGCAGGCGAAGTTCGGCACCCCGGTCGAGGAGATCGACGGCGCCGCCGAGGCCGCCGGGGCCGCCGGCGCCCGCATCGTCGGCCTCCACGCGCACGTCGGGAGCGGCATCCTCGATCCCATCGCCTGGCGACGCACCGGCGAGGTGCTCGCCGCGCTGGTCCCCCGCTTCCCCGACCTCGCCTGGATCGACCTCGGCGGCGGCCTCGGCGTGCCGCAGCGCCCGGGCGACGCGCCGCTCGACCTCGCCGCCCTCGAAGCCGCCCTCGTCCCGCTCGCGGCGGCGCTGCCGGGGATCGAGCTCCGCCTCGAGCCCGGCCGCTACCTGGTCAGCGAGGCCGGCGTGCTGCTCGCCCCGGTGACCCAGGTGCGCCGCCGCGCCGGCCTCGTCTTCGTCGGCCTCGCCACCGGCATGAACTCGCTCCTCCGCCCCGCCCTCTACGGCGCCTGGCACCCGATCCACAACCTCACCCGCCTCGACGAGCCGTCCGCCGGCTCCGTCCACGTCGTCGGCCCGCTCTGCGAGTCGAGCGACGTCCTCGGCCGCGACCGCCTGCTGCCGCCCACCGAGCCCGGCGACGTGCTGCTGATCGACAACGCGGGCGCCTACGGGGCGGTGATGGCGAGCCGCTACAACCTGCGCGAGCCGGCGGAGGAGGTGGTGGTGGGGGAGGGCGGCTGAGGGCGCCTGTCCCGCCTCCGCCGGTTCGCACCACCTCGGAGACGGAAGGAGCCGCGCCCGCGCCGCGCGGCCACGACAACCGCTCGGCCCCTCGTGCGGGCCCGGAGGAAACCCCATGCGCTCGACGCTGCTCGCCGCCTGTCTCGTCTGTCTCGCCCTCGTCGCCGCTCCCGCCGTCGCGGACGTGACGCCCCCCGAAGCCGCGATCGCTCCCGCGCCCGCGGTCGCCGCCGCCGAACGGCCGGCGCCCGCGCCCGCCGAGCCGGCGCCCGCCCTCTTCGCCGACGCCGAGACCTGCCCGACCGCGCCGCAGGCGACGAGCCTCGGCTTCGGCACCTGGTGCGGCGACCCCTGCTCCGATCCCGCCGGGGAGACCTTCTGCACCGGCTACGACTGCAGCGGCACGATGCGCATCGCCTCGTGCTACTGCTCGCAGAGCCGCTGGTACTGCCAGTGGCAGGAGTGCCCGCCGGGCGGGGGGTGGTAGTCGTCGAGGCGTGACGGCCGGGAGGGCGAGATGGGCGCCGACCCGACCCTCATCGAGTGGATGCTCGACCGCTCGCCCGAGCAGCGGCTCGCCGCGTTGCAGGGATTCGTCGACAGCGTGTGGGAGCTCCGCGGTGGACGCGAGACCTGAGTTCGCGGCGATTCTCGAGGTCCTCTCGCGACATCTCTG
>DATABP010000237.1:0-1925 GCA_036259515.1 Thermoanaerobaculia bacterium
GGCGGCCGAGGCGCACCGGCGGGTAGAGCGGCACCGGCACGCGGCCGGCGAGGAGCGTGCCGAAGAAGGCGTCGAAGAAGGCAGCTCCCGTGGGGAAGACGAGCCCGATCCGCTCGCCGGGGGCCGGGGAGAGCGCCGCGATCCGCGCCGCGGTCGCCAGCGCGCGCTCGCGGACCTCCGCCCAGCCGAGGAAGCGGGCGGTCTCGTCGCGGGCGACGAAGCGGAGGCCGGCGGGGTCGGCGGCGGAGTCGGCGACGGCGGCGGCGCGCTCGAGGGCGGCGAGGAGATCGGGCGGAGTGGGGCGGCGCGCGACGGGCACGGACTATCCCGCGGCGGGGTCCGCGGCGGGAGCGGCCTTCGGCCCCTCGTCGTCGACGAGCTTCCGCCGCACCGCCGCCACCAGGTCGGCGACCGTCTCGATCGCCGCCTCGTCCGCCTCGTCGAGGCGCACCCTGAAGCGGTTCTCGACCTCCACCGCCAGGGTCAGCAGTCGGATCGAGTCGAGCTCGAGGTCCTCGACCAGCCGCATCTCCGGGGCGAGCGGGCCGCCGTAGGAGAGGTGCTCGCGCACCACCTCGCGAACGCCCGACAGGATCTGTTCGTCGTCCACGGCCAGAGGCTACAGCAACCGGCGCGTCGGCTCGGTCACGCCTCAGCTCTCAACCCGCCGCCAGCGCCCGGTCCTCCACCCGGATGCGGTGGCGGAGCAGGACCAGGTTGCCGATCCCGAAGACCAGCGCCGTCCACCAGGCGGTGTGGACGAGGGGCAGCGCGAAGACCTCGACGGCGACGCCGAGGTAGTTGGGGTGACGGAGCCAGCGGTAGGGGCCGGCGGCGACCAGCGGCTCGCCGGGGAGGACCCAGACGCGGGTGGTCCAGCGGTCGCCGAGGGTGGCGATCACCCACCAGCGGAGGGCGGCGGCGGCGAGGACGAGGGCGAGCGCCGGCCCGCCCAGCCAGGGCAGGAAGGGGCGGTCGAGGGCGAGGACCTCCAGCGGGGCCGCCACCAGGAGGCCGGCGTGCAGCGCGACCATCACCGGGTAGTGGCCGCGGCCGGCCTCGCGGGCGCCGCGGGCGACGAGCCGCCGCTCGTGCCGCCGCGCCACCGCCAGCTCGACGAGCCGCGCCACCGCCACGGCGGCGACCAGCGCCAGGAAGGCGAGCTGGGAGGGACTCGGGCTCATGGCCACTGTCGGCTCACCACTCGAGGAGCACCAGCTCGGAGCAGAAGCCGGGGCCCATCGCCATCAGGACGCCGATCGTCCCCGGCGCCGGCCGCTGGCGGGCCATCGTCTCCTGGAGCACCAGGAGCACCGAGGTCGACGACAGGTTGCCGACCTCGCGCAGGCTGCGCCAGGTGACCTCCAGCGCGCCCGCGGGCAGCGCCAGCGACTCCTCCATCGCCTCGAGCACCTTGGGGCCGCCGGGGTGGCAGACCCAGGAGCCGACGTCGGCGCGGCCGAGGCCGTGGTCGGCGAGGAAGCGGTCGACGTCGGCGGCGAGGAAGCGGCGCGCCACCTCCGGCACGTCGGCGGAGAGCACGATGCCGAAGCCGCGCTCGCTGACGTCCCAGCCCATCACCCGTTCGGAGTCCGGGTAGAAGACGGAGCGGGTGGCGAGGATGCGCGGGCCGGGAGGAGCGCCGCCGCCGCCGGTGGCGAGCGCCGCCGCCCGCTCCTCGCCCGCCACCACCACCGCCGCCGCCCCGTCGCCGAAGAGGCCGGAGGCGATCAGGTTGGGGATCGACAGGTCCTCGCGCTGGAGGGTCAGCGAGCAGAGCTCGACCGACAGGAGCACCGCCACCTCGCCCGGGAAGGCGCGCACGTAGTCGGCGGCGCGGGCGATGCCGGCGGCGCCGGCGACGCAGCCGAGGCCGAAGATCGGCACCCTTTTCACCGCCGGATCCATGCCCAGGCGGTTGACCA
>DATABP010000238.1:0-3610 GCA_036259515.1 Thermoanaerobaculia bacterium
GGTTGCGGAGCGGCTGCACCACGTCGGGGTCGACGAGCGGTGCCAGCCGGGCGATCTCGGCGGCGTCCCAGTCGGAGAGTCCGATCCAGCGGATCTTGCCGGCGTCGCGCAGGCGGTGGAAGGCGGCGAGCGCCGGCTCGAGGTGGCGGTCGTCGGGGCCGAAGTCGCAGTGGTGGAAGTAGTGGAGGTCGACGCGGTCGGTGCGCAGGTTGGCGAGCGAGCGCTCGAGCCGCTCCGCGATCAGCCGCGGGTGGTAGAAGTGGTCGTAGCCGCCGGGGTCGTAGCCCACCTTCGAGGCGAGGAAGACGTCGTCGCGCGGCACGCGGTCCCACACCGAGCCGATCAGCCGCTCGGCGCGGCCGTCGCCGTAGACGTCGGCGGTGTCCCAGTGGGTGAGGCCGAGCTCCCAGCCGCGCACCAGCGCCGCGCGCGCCGCCTCGTCGTCGTGCCCCGCCCAGCCCACCGACTCGCCGCGGAAGCTCTCGTTGGTGCCACCGTGGCCCCAGGTGCCGAAGCCGATCGCCGGCACGAGGACGCCGGTGCGGCCGAGGCGGACGCGCCTCACCGCGGCGTCCCGGCGGCGGGCTCGGCCGCCGCCACCTCCACCCGGCCGCCCCGCCGTGCCGACTCGCGGGCGGCGTCGAGCACCCGCTGGACGGCGAGGCCGTCCTCGAAGGTGGCGGCGTCGGCGAGCGCCTCGGTGCGGCCCTCGCCGAGCGCCGCCGCGAGCGCCCGGCCGAGCCACAGCGTGCCGCGGTGGAAGTCGCTGTTGGCGCGGAGGCCGGCGGGGAGCTCCTCGTCGGGACGCGCGATCTCGCGGTCCTCGCGGGTGCCCGCCTCCTGGCCGCGGAGGACGCCGTTCTCGAGGACCAGCGTGCCGCCGGTGCCGGAGAGCCGCAGGCGCTCGACCGGCGGCGCGGCGACGCCGGTGTCGAGGAGCAGGTGGCCGCCGGCGCCGCCCGCGAGCCACAGCTCGATCGACGCCACGTCGTCGGCGGTCACCGCGCGCCGCTCGCCGCGCTCGTCGGCCAGCTCGCGGTGGATCGTTCCCAGCCGCGCCGACACCGCCTCCACCCGCCGGCCGGTGAGCCACTGCACGAAATCGACGTGATGGCTGCCGAGCGCGCCGAGGATGCCGCCGCCGGCGGCCGCGTCGCTCCACCAGTCCCAGCGCCGCTCCGGGTCGAGCCGCATCGGGCTCCACACGGTCAGCTCCACCGTGCGCAGCTCGCCCACGAACCCGCCGGCGACCAGCTCGCGCAGCCTCCGCCGCACCGGCACGAAGCGCAGCTCGTGGTCGACCAGGGCGAGGCGGTCGGCGCGGGCGCGGGCGGCGCCGGCCATCTCCGCCGCCTCGCGGGCGTCGAGCGCGAACGGCTTCTCGCAGAGGACGTGCTTGCCGGCGGCGAGCGCGGCGACCGAGATCTCGTGGTGGGTGTGCGGCGGCGTGGTGACGGTGACCAGGTCGACCGCCGGGTGCTCGACCAGCCGCCGCCAGTCGTCGGTGGCGAAGCCGATCCCCAGCTCGCCCGCCTTCGCCCTCGCCTTCTCCTCGCTCCTCGCCCAGAGCGCGGTGACCTCCAGCCCGGCGGCGCGGAACGCCGGCACCTGCACGCCCGCGCCCCAGCCGGTCCCCACCACCCCCACCCGCACGCTCATCCTCGCCCTCCCCCGCGCCGCCCGAGCCCGGTGGCTCAGTGGTGCGCGCCCTCGAGCTTCTCCTCCTCCTCGGCGCGGCGCTGCCACTCCTCGACCTCGCTCCGGCTCATGTTGCCGGCCGGCGCCAGCCGGCCGTCGCGGTAGCCGCGGTCCTCGACGTCGACCACGTACTGGGTGCGCGAAAGGAGCGTGCCGCGGCAGATCGGCAGCGACGGCGGCGGCGTGGCGCGCTCGCGGGCCAGCCGCTCGGCCAGCTCCTCCATCACCCAGTCGGGGATGGTGCCACGGCGCGTCGGGTAGATGAAGCCGAAGAGCACCAGGTGCGAGAAGAGCACCCGCCAGTGCTCGCCGAAGCGCTCGAGCAGGCGCGCCCAGTCGATGTCCTGGCCGCAGTCGTGGAGGAGGTGGGCGACGTCGGCGCCGTCGTAGCGCTCGCGCTCCATGATGAACGCCTTCGACCAGATCATCTCCTCGACCGGGCAGAGGCGCACCGGCACGCCGAGCACCTCGGCGTGGACGGCGTGGGTGATCCAGCGCTCGTCGACCTCGGCGACCGCGTTGCCCGAGCTGTGGATGATGTCGATGAAGTCCGGCCCGCAGGTCGCCTTCGACAGCCAGTGCGGGCTGAAGCGCTCGATCGAGCAGGCGAGCTCGCGGCGCAGCACGTCGTGCACCAGAGGCTCGTCCTCCTCGCGGACGAAGATGTCGAAGTCCTTGGTCAGGCGGTTGATGTCGGTGTAGCGGGAGTAGGCGAAGGCGCCGGCGACCAGGTACGGCACGCCGGCGCGATTGAGGGCCTCGAGCGCGCGGCGGTAGAACTCCTGGGTGCGGTCGGGCATCTGGGCCCCGGGACCCGCCTCGGCGGCGGCGGCGTTGCCGTTCGACGGTGCGGTCTCGATCATCGTTGCGGCTTCGGCCATGGTGTCCTCCACGCCCTCCGGGGCGCTCGGTGGCAGCCGCCATCAGCAAGAGCCGTACCGCCGGTCGCGCCAGAGTGGCATTCGTCTTGCCTGGAGGAGCCGCGGAGCGGAACCGCCACACTGGGAAGACGCACGGGGAGGAGACGAATGCGCCTGGCCGCCACCGCGGACCTCCACTACACACGCACCTCGAAGGGCACGCTCGACGAGCTGTTCCGCCACGCCTCGGGCGAGGCCGACGTGCTGGTCATCTGCGGCGACCTCACCGACTACGGCCTCCGCGAGGAGGCGGAGATGCTCGCCGAGGACCTGCTCGCCAACTGCGCGGTGCCGGTCGTCGCCGTGCTCGGCAACCACGACTTCGAGTCGGGCCACCAGGAGGAGGTCAAGGAGGTGCTCACCGGCTCGGGCGTCATCCTCCTCGACGGCGACGCCTGCGAATTCGACAGTGTGGGGATCGCCGGCGCCAAAGGTTTCGCGGGCGGCTTCGGCAAGGGCCTCCTGGCGCCGTGGGGCGAGCCGATGATCAAGGCGTTCGTCCAGGAGTCGGTGGACGAGGCGCTGAAGCTCGAGTCGGCGCTGCGGCGCCTGAAGACCGAGCACCGGGTGGTGCTGCTCCACTACTCGCCGGTGGTCGGCACGGTGGAGGGCGAGCCGCCGGAGATCTTCCCCTTCCTGGGCTCGTCGCGGCTCGAGGAGCCGCTCCAGCGCTACCCGGTGGACATGGTGCTTCACGGGCACGCGCACCGGGGGAGGGCGGAGGCGACGACGACGGACGGGGCGACGCCGGTGTACAACGTGTCGGCGGCCGTGCTCAGTGCGGTGGCGTCGGACGTGCCGCCGGTGCGGTTCTTCGACATCGGGTAGGGCTCCTCGGTCGGGATGCGGCCGGCGCTCGTGGGCGGATGGGGGCAGGCGCGGGCCTCGACGGCGGCGGCGCGCCGACAGCGGTGCCGCCGACGTTCCCGGGCAGGGTGCGTAGCGGGCGGCCTCCGTGCCCGCCGTGGGTGGCGAGGGGCATAATCGGCGGC
>DATABP010000239.1:0-1749 GCA_036259515.1 Thermoanaerobaculia bacterium
GGTCAGCGGAAGGCCCCAGCGCCAGGCGGCGGCGCCGGCGAGGAGGGCGGCCGCCAGGCCGACCACGAGAGTGCCGCCGAGGCCGCCGCCGATCTCGCCGAGCGCCAGCGCGATCCCCGACGTCGCGGCGCCGACCGCCACCCAGCCGGTCGCCTCCTCGACGCCGAAGCGGCGCAGCCGGAGCGGGCCGAGCAGGAGCTCGGTCGCCGCCACCAGCGCCCCGGCGAGCGCCAGGAGCACCCCCGCCCAGGCGAGCGGCGGCAGCGACGCGGCGGCCAGCACCAGGCTGAAGAGGCCGAACACCCCCTGCGCGCCGATCACCCCGAAGACGAACAGCAGCAGCCGGAACCAGCCGCCGGTGCGCCGGCGGTGGTCGGCGTGGAGACCGTCGATCTCGCGCCGCGCCTCGGGGCCGATCGCGCCGGCCCGCTGCCAGGACGCCACCGCCCGGCGCACCGCGAAGCGGCGGTCGGCCTCGGCGATCTCCGGCCTCACCCGGCCTCCGCACGGAAGCGGCGCTGCGCCCAGACCAGGAGCACCAGGACGGCGGCGGCGCTGCCGGCGGTCCACAGGAAGCCGAGCGAGACGAGGGCGTCCGCTCCCAGCGCCTGCCAGGCGAGCCGGGTCGCCGCCGCGTAGAGGCCGAGGACGGCGAGCGCGAAGAGGCCGAAGCGCCGCGCGCGGAGGGCGAAGGCGACGAGCGCCCCGGCGACGGCGGCGAGCGCCGCCGCCCAGGCGAGCGCGACGGCGCCGTCGGTCAGCATCCCGGAGAAGGTCGCGCCGAGCGCCAGCGCCGCGGCGACGACGGTGGTCGTCGGCTCGAAGTGGGCCTTGAGGTCGAGGCGGCGGAGCGCGATCCCCACCGCCGCGAACACAGCCGCCACCGCGAGCGCGTTCCAGCGCAGGGTCGCCGCCGCGGCGTCGAGCAGCAGCTCGCCCGCCACCGTCGCCAGCGCCAGCCCGCGCCAGGCGGCGAAGCTGGAGAGCGCGAAGAACCAGGCGACCCGCGAGTCGAAGCGGACGGCGGCGGCGCCGGCGCAGGCGGCGACGACCAGCAGGTGCCACGGCCAGGCGTCGCCGAGCCCGGCGAGCCGCGTCTCGATCCACGCCAGGAGGCCGCCGAGGAAGGCGAGGCCGAGGAGCGCCAGCCCGTCGTCGATCCAGTCGGCGCCCGCCGCCCGTCCGCGGGTGAACCCCGGAGCCCGCCGCAGCAGCCCGCCGAAGCAGGCCGCCGCCGCCAGCGCGAGGAGCGCGGCGACGGTCCACGGGCCCAGCCGGTCGAGGTTGGCGCGGATCCCGAGCCCCAGCCCGGCGGTGACCAGCGCCACCCCGGCGCCCAGCCCCCAGCGCAGCTCGGCGCGCGCCGACACCCGCTCGCCGCGCGCCACGGCGAGGATGCGCTCCGCCGCGTCGGGGGTGACCAAGCCACGCTCGACGAGCGAAGGCAGCGCGGCGGCGGCTTCCGGATCGGCGATCGGCATGGGACGAGGCGAAACGCTATCAGCAGGTTGGGCAGGGGGCTCGCTGCGCTCGGGCCGCGGGTGTGGGGCGGCGCGGGGCCGGGGGACGTGCGCCTTGGACTGCCGGATGGGGGGGCGTGGCGCACTCCATCGGGACGCGCACGCTCGGGAGTGCTGACTCCGTCGAGGGTGAGGGCGCGTCCCTCCAGGCCACTTCCGGAGCGGGAGCGGGACGGCCTGGGGGGCCGGGGCCATGGAGGGGCGCGCACTCACGGGCGCGCCGCCGACC
>DATABP010000240.1:0-2969 GCA_036259515.1 Thermoanaerobaculia bacterium
GCCGCGGTGCCGAAGCTGCCGCCGGCCACCCCCGCCGCCGCCCTCGGCCCCTCGCCGGCCGGCCGGGTGACCAGCTCCACGACGCCGCCGAACGCGGTGTCGCCGTAGAGCGCCGAGGCGGTGCCGCGGAGCGCCTCGACCCGCGCCACCTCCGGCGCCGCCACCGCGCCCCAGTCGACGGCGCCGGTCTCGGCGTCGGCGAGCGGCACGCCGTCGACGCGAAGCTGCACGTACCCCGCCTCGCCGCCGCCGAAGAAGCCACGCGCCACCTCCATCGGAGCGCCGCCGAACGGCGAGGCGAAGAGCACCTGGAAGCCGGGCAGGAGCGCGACGGCCTCGGCGAGCGAGGTCGCCGGCAGCCGGGCGAGGTCCTCGCCCGCGAGGATCGAGAGGGCGGCGGCGGACGCCGACTCCGCCGCCGGCCGCCGCTCGGCGACGACGACGATCTCCTCGCCGAAGGCCGCCGCCGCGGCCGCCGCGCCGTCCTCGTTCCCCGCCGGCGCCGCCGCCGCGACTCCGGGCGCCGCCGCCAGGAGCTGCGCCACCAGCACCAGATCGACGATCACCGTGCCCCGCCGCCGCCCGCCGGGAGCGGCTCGATGCGGAACACCCGCCCCGTCTTCGGCAGCACCCGGCCGGCCTCCATGGTGGGGTCGAAGACGCCGAAGTCGAGGACGTAGACCATCCCGTCCGGTCCGATCTTGACGTCGACCGGCCGCTCGAAGGCGTCCTCGAGGTCCATCTCCGACGCCGGCCGCGGCGCGCCGTCGCCGCGGTTCCTGGCGAAGGTCTCGCGGCGGCCGGTGGCGAGGTCGATCACCTCGACCTGGAAGCCGGCCTTGACCTCGGGGGCCACCGGGTCGGTCACCGGCCGGAAGTCGCCCATCTCGGAGACCAGCAGCATTCCGGCCCAGCGCGCGAACGGCCCGCCCTCCGGCACCACGTCCATGCCGCCGAGCGCGGCGTGCGGCGCGGTGGCGGCGATCAGGAGCGAGCGGTCGGGCGGCTCGAGCCCGCTCGCCGCGAGGTCGACGACGAAGCCGATGCCGTCGTGGCCCGGAGGCAGGTACTCGGCCGGCGGCCGGTAGCGCGCGTCGGTGACCGGCCGGAGGTCGGCGGCGTAGTCCGGCCAGCCGTACCAGGCGCCCTCGCGCACCCTGTAGATGGCGTCCGGGTCGTCGCGGATCGGCCGCGTGCTGCGGATGTCGGCCCCGTGCATGCCGACCAGGACCTCGCCGTCGGCGGTGATCGCCAGCGCCACCGGGTTGCGGAAGCCCCAGGCGACGAGCTCCGGCGCCGTCGCCCCCGGCGCCAGGCGGTAGAGCGAGCCGGTGCACAGCGGCGCCGCCATCACCCGCGTCGCCCCCGACTCGCCGTAGGGCTGGTAGGCGCCGGTCGTCGCGCGGTCGCCCTCGGCGTCGGTCAGCGCGTCGTCGTCCTCGAAGGCGAGGCCGGTGAGCACCAGGTCGCGGCACGGCAGGTCGGCGACCCGCGGCCGCTTGGCGAGCCACTTGTTGTTGACCGGATCGTGGGACGACACGACGCCGGAGTTGGTGGCGCTGCCGACGCCGAAGTAGAGGTTGCCCCCGTCGTCGAAGACCAGGTAGTTGATCCAGTGGTCGCCCAGCGGCGGCATGCCGCGGAAGACCGGCTCCACCCTGCCGCCCTCCGGCCGCACCCGGCTGATCGCCCAGCTCCCGTCCTCCTGCTCGTGCGACAGGTAGAGCCAGCCGTCGTGGAAGACGAGGCCGACCGCCACCCCGCCCGACGGGGCGTCGGGCCCGGCGAGCTCGACCGGCTCGATGGCGCGGCCGTCGACGCGGAAGATGCGCGGCGCCATTCCCGGGATCGGCACGCTGTGCGACTCGAGGACGAACAGGCGGCCGCGGTCGTCCCAGTCGATCGAGCTCGGATAGGTGAAGCCCTCGGCGACCTGCACGGCGCGGAAGCCGGCGGGCACCACCACGTCCGGCGCCTCGTCGACGTCGACCTCCAGGAGGTCGGCCTGGTCGACCGCCTCGAGGGCCAACCGGTTGCAGCCGCCGGCGAGGAGACCGGCGGCCAGCGCGAGCGTAAGGGTGCCGGCGGCGTACCGCCAGCGGTTCCGGGTCAGCATCGGGCGCCTCCTTTCGCGTCGACGGAGGCGCAGCAAGCGAGGTGCCGGGCCGCCCCGTCCCGCTACGGCGGCGGGGCGCAGAGGAAGGCGTCGGTGTCGAGGATCGGCTGGAACGGCTGGCCGGCCTCGCGGCGGTAGGTGCGCACGCCGGGCGCCGCCGGACCCTCGACGCGGATCTCGACCCCGACGTCGGTCAGCCCGGCGGCGAAGAACCACCAGCGGCCGAACGGCACGCAGGCGTCGACCACCTTGACCAGGAGCTCCGGGTTGTCCGGCCGGAAGAACCAGAAGCGGCCGGAGCGCTCGTCGAAGGCGACCGGCGTGCCGGCGCCGGAGCCGCCCTGGTGGTCCTGCCAGTCGACGGTCACCGCGAAGGCGCCGTCGAGGAGCCGCAGGTCGGTGTCGATCGCCGCCCAGTCGAACAGCACGCCGCCGATCTCGTAGCTGAAGCGGTCGCAGCAGCCCTCGTCGTACCTGCCGCGGAGGAGGAAGGTCTCGCCCGCGCTGCCCGGCTCGGCCAGCCACAGCTCGAGCTCGACCGTCTGCGCCGCGCCCGCGGGGCTCACCAGGGTGACGTCGGCGGGGCCGGCGCCGGGCACCAGCGCGGTGAGCTGGAGGTCCGGTGGCGGGGCGGGGAAGGGCATCGCCGCGGCGTCTCCCTGGACCGGGACGAGCCGCAGGTCCGAGCCGGCGATCGTCACCACGGCCGAGGCGCCGGGGAAGAACGGGCCCTCGTGCCGGAGGTCGAGCGTGCCCTCGATCTGGAGCACCCGGCAGGTGCCGGCGAGGCCGCCGCAGGCGAGCACCGGCGCGGGCCGCGCGTGGTAGCGCCCGGCGTTCGGCTGCGCGGCCG
>DATABP010000241.1:0-2238 GCA_036259515.1 Thermoanaerobaculia bacterium
CGCCCCTCCTCCGCCCCGTCCGCCCCCTCGACCACCGCCCGCAACGCGCTCGACGACAGCACCTTCGCCCGCCGCACCCCGCCGGCCGGATCGACCGCCACGCAGTCGGTGAAGGTGCCGCCGGTGTCGATCCACACCCGCCAGGGCGGCGGCGGGCCAGGGCTCACTTCGCCTTCCGCAGCCACCCCTTGTAGAGCCACCCGGCGAGCGCGCCGCCCAAGAGCGGGCCGACCCAGTAGACCCAGTGGTCGTCCCAGAAGCCGCCGGCCACCGCCGGGCCGAGGGTGCGCGCCGGGTTGAGGCTGGCGCCGGTCAGCGGGCCGCCGAGCAGGATGCAGAAGACGAGCGTCAGCCCGATCGCCAGCCCCGCCACCTCGGTGGCCTTGCCGTGGATGCCGGCGTTGAGCACCGCGTTGACCAGGAAGAAGGTGAGGATCAGCTCGACCGCCACGCCGACCAGCGGCGAGATGGTGATCGTGGTGCCGCCGGCGGCGAGGTTCTCGGCGAGCACGGTGGCGCCGAGGCCGGTCTCGCTGCCGCCGAGCACCCAGGCGAGCGCCAGCGCGCCGAGGACGCCGCCGACGAGCTGCGCCACGACGTACGAGACGGCGCGCCGGGCGTCCATCAGCCCCGCCGCCCACACGCCGAAGGTCACCGCCGGGTTGATGTGGGTGCCGGAGATGCGCCCGTAGGCGTACGCGAAGCCGACGACGACCAACCCGTGCGCGAACGCCACCCCGACCAGCCCGCCGATCCCCAGCGCGCCGGCGCCGGCGCCGACGAAGACCAGCGCGAAGGTGCCGATCAGCTCGGCCAGCATGGACAGCCCGAGACTCGCCATGTGTTCCCTCCTCTCCTCGATGGGTGATGCCGATGGTGGCGGGATTGTAAGCGGGAGGAGCGCGCGCGGTTAGAGTGCGGGAGTGAGCGAAGCGCGCGAGCGGCGGGTGGCGTTGTCCACCGGGATCGCGCTGCACGTCGTCGAGGCGGGTCCCGAGGACGGGCCGGTCTGCCTCCTCCTCCACGGCTTCCCGGAGTCCTCCTTCGGCTGGCGGACGCTGATCGGCCCCCTCGCCGCCGCCGGGCTGCGGGTCGTCGCGCCGGATCAGCGGGGGTACGCGCGGAGCGACAAGCCGCGGGGGATCGGCGCGTACCGGCTGGATCGGATGGTCGACGACGCGGCGGCGCTCCTCGACGCGGTGGGAGCGCGCTCGGCGCGGGTGCTGGCGCACGACTGGGGCGGGGCGGTGGCCTGGTACCTCGCGGCGGCGCGGCCGCAGCGGGTGGAGCGGCTGGCCATCCTCAACATGCCGCACCCGGCGGCGATGCGGCGGCGGCTGGCGCGCGACCGCGAGCAGCTCCGGCGGAGCTGGTACGTGTTCTTCTTCCAGCTCCCGTTCCTGCCCGAGCGCTACCTGCGGCGGCACGGCGGGCGGAAGCTGCGCGGCGTCTTCCGGGCGAGCAGCCGGCCGGGGACGTTCTCGGACGCGGAGCTCGACCGCTACGTCGAGGACGCCGCGCGCCCGCGGGCGCTCACCTCGATGCTCCACTGGTACCGCGCCGCCTTCCGGCGTCGGGCGCCGCGGCCGCCGTCGTGGCGGGTGCGGGTGCCCACGCGCATCGTCTGGGGAGTGCAGGACACCGCCATCGTGCCGGAGCTGGCGGCCGAGAGCGCCGCGCTGTGCGACGACGCCGAGGTGGTCCGCCTCCCCGACGCCGGCCACTGGCTGCACCACGAGGAGCCGGAGCGCGTCGCCTCGCTGGTGCTGGAGCACCTCCTCGCCTGACCCGCTGCTAAGCTCTCCTCATGTCCATGCCGTCCGTCGCCGACGTCCTGGCCGCGGCGGGCGAGGCGGCGCGGCGGGAGGGGCGGGTGGTGCTGTGCTCGATCGTGCGGGTGGAGGGGTCGACGCCGGGGAAGCCCGGCTGGAGGCTCCTGGTGCGCGGGGACGGGTCGACCTACGGCAACCTCGGCGGCGGCGCCTTCGAGGCGATGGTCGGGGTGGACGCCGCGGCCAAGCTCGCCGCGGCGGAGGCGGCCTCCGAGGTCAAGCGTTACTACCTCACCGAGAAGGCGTCCCGCGGGCAGGCCACCGGCATGGTCTGCGGCGGCATGGCGGAGGTGTTCCTGGAGGTGCTCGCCGCCCCGCCGGTGCTCCTCGTCTACGGCGGCGGCCCGGTCGGCCAGGCGCTGGCGCGGGCGGGCGACCTCGCCGGCTTCGAGGTGGTGGTCGCCGA
>DATABP010000242.1:0-7497 GCA_036259515.1 Thermoanaerobaculia bacterium
GCCGCCGCCGCTCCCTCGTCGAGGTCGACGAGGGCGACGGCGGCGCCGGCCTCGAGCAACCCGCGGCCGATCCGCCGGCCGAGGATGCCGCAGCCGCCGGTGACCAGCGCGGCGCGCCCGGCGAGCGCGAAGCGGTCGAGGATCACCCGGCCTCCGGCGGTCGGCGGTCGGACGCGGCGGCGGTGGGCATCGGCGGCGCTGGGGAGGAGCGGAGCGGGGGAGCGGTTGCCAGTCTAGCAGCCGCTGGGCCATGCTATGCGGCGTTCCCCCGCAGCCGTTGACGCCGCAGACGCCGATGGAAGCCCCCGAGCTCGCCCCCGCCGCGCCGCTGCCCCGCCCGCTCGCCGTCCTGGTCGACGAGCTGGCGGCCGGCTACGAGCTGGTCGAAGAGTGGTCGAGCCGCACCTCGCGGCTGTCGCGCTTCCGCGCCGCCGGCCGCCGGCCGGAGGAGCTGGTGGTCAAGGTCTGCCCGCGCTGGACCGCCGCCGAGGCGCGCACCTCGTTCGAGGCGGCGCGGCGCTTCGCCCCCCTGGCCGGCGAGCGGGTGCGGGCGATCGAGTTCGTCGCCTGGTCGGAGGAGCCGCCGGCGCTGGTCAGCGAGTACGTGGCCGGCGAGGAGCTCGGCGCGCTCCTGCGGCGGGCGACGCCCGCGGCGGCGGCGGAGCTCCGCGGGCTGGTGGCGGCGGCGGGCGGGCTCCTCGGGCGGGCCCACCGGCTGCCGATCCCCTCCGGCGTGCCGACCAAGCCGCCCGGCCGCCGCCCGCGCCGGCGGGTGCTCTCGGCCGGCGACTTCGCGAGCTACAACTTCCGGCTCGACGCCGGCGGGACGCTGGTCTTCCTCGAGCCGCCGTCGGCCCTCCGCGCGGTGGCGGCCTACCGCGACCTCTCCTGGTTCCTCGCCTCGCTCGACCCGCTGCTTGCCGGGCGGCGCGGGCTGGCGCGGTCGTTCCGCCGCGCCTTCCTCGCCGCCTACCGCGCCGCCTGCGGCGCGCCGTGGGGGCCGCTCGACGCCCTCCACCTGTGGCTCCACCTGTGGCGCCGCCGCCGCGCGATGGCGCGGCGCATGCGGCGGCGCGAGACGCGTCGAGAGCGCTGAGCCGCCGCTCAGCCGCCGCCGCCGCGGCCGAAGACGTCGCGCACCACGTCGCGCTTGGTCGGCCGCCGCTGGGTGGCGGGGGGGACGCCGAAGATCACCGAGTCGCCGGGGAACTCCTGGTCCATCACGATGGCGCCGGGGGTGACCCAGGTGTTGTCGCCGAGCCGCGAGCGGCCGATCACCCGGCTGCCGCCGAAGAGCACCACGCCCTCGCCGAGCTCCGGGGCGTTGCCGTCGAGGTCGTAGCCCACCGTCACCTGGTGGTAGATCACCAGGTAGTTGCCGTAGCGGGAGCGCCCGAGGACGGAGCCCAGCGGGTGCGAGAAGAGGAACACCGGCGGCAGCTCGATCTCGTAGAAGGCGTCGAGGCCGTGGAGCGCCTTGTTCAGCGCGTAGGCCTTGGTGGCGAGCGCGGTCTCGCCGAGCTCGCGGTGGAGGAGGTGCGAGAGGAGGTAGAGGAGCGCCGCGTGCTGGTCGGTGTGGAGGTGGTCGTAGACCGGCTCCCCGTCGCGGCGGTAGTACTTGAGGTCGATCCCCGCAAAGCAGGTGGCGAGCCGGTCGAGCGCCAGGTCGAGCCCGCGGCGCAGGCGCGGCCGGTCGACCGGCCCATCGGGGAAGAAGACCTCCATCTGACGCGCCACGTACTCGGCCAGCTCGGCCGGCGGCAGGCTGGTGCGCATCGGCTCGCCGACCCTCAGTTGAGGCGCTGGAAGCCGGGGTGCTTGACCGGCCCTTCGAGGTAGCTCGCCGGGGCCCGGCCACGGGCGCGGGCGACGATCTCGAACACCTCGCCGGCCGCGGCGAGGTACCGGTCGACGGCGGCCTCGTCGTGCGCCAGCATGGCGTAGACGTGGATCGAGGCGAGGAAGCCCCGGCGCAGCATCTCCTGGGTGAAGAGGGTGGTCAGCGCCAGCGCCTCGGGATCGACGAAGGAGAAGCCGGCGAGCGGCGGGATGCCGTCGAGGCGGACGTCGAGGCCGGCCGCCCCCGCCGCGTCCCGCCAGCCGGCGGAGAGCCGCTCGCCCACGGCGACGAGGTGCCGCGGCACGTCGCGGTCGCGGTGCTTGGCGATCGTCGCCAGCGCCGCCGCCGGGCCGAGGCCCTCGGTCCAGTAGGTCGACGAGATGAAGGTGTCCTGCGCCGCCTCCATCACCGCCCGGCGGCCGAGGACCGCCGCCATCGGCACGCCGTTGCTCATCCCCTTGGCGAACACCGCGACGTCCGGTTCGACGGCGAGCCGGAGGTGGAGGCCGCCGGTGGTCATCCGGAAGCCGGCGGTCACCTCGTCGAGCACCAGCGCGGCGCCGGCGGCGCGGGTGGCGCGGGAGATCTCCTCGAGGTAGCCGGGGCGGGGCGGCTCCGAGCGTTGCGGCTCCATGACCACCGCGGCGAGATCGTCGCCGGCGGCGTCCCTGACGCGCGCGAAGTCCGCCGGGTCGTTGTAGCGGAAGGGCAGCACCGAGCCCTCCAGCGACGGCGGCACGCCGCGCGGCGCCAGCCCGGGGAGGAGGTGGTCGGCGAGGTTCCGGCCGTGCTCGATGTTCGCCGCCAGGTACCAGTCCGACCAGCCGTGGTAGCCGCAGAAGGCGACCTTGGCGCGGCCGGTGGCGGCGCGCACGATGCGCACCGCGACCGCCATCGCCTCGCCGCCGGTGCGCGCGAAGCGGGCCATCTCCGCCCACGGGTGGAGGTCGACGAGGAGCTCCGCCAGCTCGACCTCCGCCGGGTCGTTGAGCGTGCACATGCTGCCGCGGTCGAGCGCCCGGCGGACCGCCGCGTCGACGTCCGGGTCGGCGTAGCCGAGCACGCAGCAGCCCACGCCGCAGTGGCTGAAGTCGAGGTACTCGCGGCCGTCGAGGTCGACCACCCGGCAGCCGGCGGCGGAGCGGTAGTAGGCCGGCCACAGCTCGGGCAGGAACAGCTCCGGGCGCTTCGAGAGGAGCTGCGTGCCGCCGGGGATCAGCGTCTTGGCGCGGCGGTAGAGGGCGGCGCCGGAGCCGGCGACGATCGGCTCGGCGGTGGAGGAGGGGCGGTCGCTCATCGGCGGCATCCTACTGCCACGGCGAGAGGTCGAGGAGGCCGCGCTCGACGACCAGCTCGGCGAGCGCGAGGTCGAGCGGGGTGTCGATCTCGAGCGAGTGGACCTCGTCCATCGGCACGCCCCACACGGTCTCCGGGTCGCCGTAGATCCGCCGGTGGCGGCGCATCGCCTGCCAGTCGACGAGGTAGAAGGCGCCGTTCATCGTGTGCTCGGGTTCCATGTCCTGGCGGCGGAGGGCGGCGCGGCCGGCGAACTTCGAGACGATGCGGTCGGCGCGGCCGTCGGGGCGCAGGGGACCGACGAACGAGGAGTGGACCTTCACGTCGCGCACGCCGACCACCAGGCTGGCGCGGTGGCGGACGTAGACCTCGACGGCGCGGTCGAGGTCGGCCGGCGTGGCGAAGGGGGAGGAGGGCTCGAGCAGCAGGACGGCGTCGTAGGGCCGCCCCTCCTCGGCCTCGACGGCGTCCATCGCGTGGAGCACCACGTCGTTGCTCGACGCCTCGTCGCTCGCCAGCTCCGCCGGCCGCACGAACGGGGTCTCGGCGCCATGGCGGCGCCCCTCTTCGAGGATCTCGGCGTCCTCCGAGGAGAGGATCAGCCGCGTGCAGCAGCCGCTGCCGAGCGCCGCCCGCGCCTTGTAGCCGACCAGCGACAGCCCGGCGATCCGCCGCAGGTTCTTGCGCGGCACGCCCTTCGAGCCGCCGCGGGCGACGATCAGGCCGAGGACGCGTGGGCTCAACGCGCGCCGCCCCAGCCGCCGATCGCCTGGTCGAGAGCCCGGCCGACGATCGCCCGCATCAGGTGGAGCCCGATCAGCCGCCCCTCGCCGTCGACCACCGGCACCTGGGCGACGCCGTTCTGCTCCATCAGCTCGGCCACCCGCTGGAGGTCGTCCGCCGGGGTGGCGACCACCGGCACGCGGTTGGCGTGGGCGGCGCAGCCGTCGGCGAGCGCGGCGCCGGCGAGGAGCGCCCGCCGCACGTCGCCGTCGCTGAGGCTGCCGAGGAGGAGGCCGTCGCCGTCGACCAGGAAGGTGATCTGCGCCCCGCCGCGCTGGATCGCCGCCAGCGCGTCGCGCAGGGTCGCATCCGGGCCGACGGTCAGCGCCTCGAGGTGCGCCTCGGCCGCCGCCGGCTCGATCAGCGGCTTCCTGGTCAGCCGGTCGAGCGGCGCGGCGAGGAGCGCGGCGACGATCCGCTCGCTGGCGGCGCCGTCGCCGTAGGGGTTGACCAGCCCGGCGAGGCCGGCGCGGAAGGCGGGGGCGAGGGCGCGGCGGATGCCGGCGGCGATCTCCTCCTCGCTCTCGCCGACGTGCAGCACGTTGCCCGGCCGCAGCCGCCCGCGCTGGCGCTCGCCGACGTCGACCGCCGGCAGCGCCAGCGAGGCGGCCTCGATGATCCCGGACGACGAGTTGCCGACCAGCACGTCGGCCGCCTTGAGGGCGGCGAGGTACTCGTCGCCCAGGTTGCGGCGGGCGGCGAGCCGCGGATGGCGGGCGACCGCCGCCTCGAGCTCCTCGACCACCGCCTCGCTGCCGGGGTCGGCGCCGGGGTAGAGGACGAGCGCCGAGGCGAGGGTCTCCGCGGCGGCCTGGTAGACCGCCCGGGCCCGCTCGCGGACGCGCTCGCGGTCGACCGTCGGCGCGTGGTAGACGACCACCCCGAACGGCCGCGCCGGCGGCCGGCCGAGGACCTCCGCCAGCCGCTCGTCCCCGAGCGGCGCCACCTCGCGCAGGCGGTCGAGCCCCGGCGCGCCGGTGACCACGATCCGCCACGGCTCCTCGCCCAGGTGGCGGATGCGCCGCGCGCTGTCCTCGCTGGCGCAGAGGTGGAGGTCGGCGAGCTTGGTCACCCCGTGGCGGATGCGCTCGTCGATCGCGCCCTCGGTCGTCTCGCCGCCGTGGAGGTGGGCGATCGGCACGCCGTGGAGGAGCGCCGCGCCGGCGGCGGCGAGGAGCTCCCAGCGGTCGCCGAGGAGCACCAGGAGGTCGACGGGATGGGCGGCGAGGAGGCGCGAGGTGCCGGCGGCGATGCGGCCGTAGGTCTCGCCGAGGTCGGCCGGGCGGGTGCCGCCGAGGCCGGCGTCGAGCACCTCGAGCCGGCTGCCGGGCGAGAGCCGGATGTCCTCCAGCCGCCCGCCGAAGGCGTCGCCGACGTGGGTGCCGGTGGCGACGACCAGGAGGTCGATCGCGGGCTCGGCGTCGAGCGCCCGCACCACCGGCCCGAGCGGGCCGAGGTCGGCGCGCGAGCTGGTGAAGACGGCGACCCGGCGGCTCACTCGAGGTCCTCGGCGCAGAGCGGCCGGCCGGCGGCGACCGGCCGCGCGACGACGCGGCCGACCACCTTCGCGGCCGGCGGCAGGCCGTCGGCCGGGCGGAGGAGCGCCACGTCGGCGGCGGCGATCGTCTCGCCGGGGGCGAGCTCGCGGGCGGCGTGGTGGCTGCGGCGGGCGAAGCGCAGGTTCTCCCGCTCGGACGGCACCGGGCGCTTGATCCCGTCGCCCAGGCTCGCCTCGGCGGCGCGCACGGCGGCGACGTAGGCGGCCAGCTCGTCCGGCTCGGCGGAGGCGGCGTGGTCGGGGCCGGGGCGGCGGCGGTCGGTGGTGAAGTGCTTCTCGAGCACCGCGGCGCCGAGCGCCACGGCGGCGACGGCGGTGACGCTCCCCTCGGTGTGGTCCGACCAGCCGACCGGCACCCCGAAGCGCCCGGCCATCGCAGGGATCGCCAGGAGGTTGCTCTCCTCGACCGGCGCCGGGTACGCGGTGACGCAGTGGAGGAGCGCCAGCCCGGGCGCGGCGGCGGCGGCGTCGACCGCGGCGGCCACCTCGTCGAGGGTGCCCATCCCGGTCGACACCAGGAGCGGCAGCCCGCGGCGCGCCAGCTCGGCGAGGAAGGGCAGGTTGTCGAGCTCGCCCGAGGGCGCCTTGAGGGCGGAGACGCCGACGGCGAGGAGGAGGTCGAGGCTGGCGAGATCGAAGGCGGTCGACAGGAACAGCAGGCCGCGCTCGCCGGCGTGGGCCGCCAGCTCCGCCCAGGCGCTCTCGGGCAGGGTCAGCCGGGCGAGCATCTCGCGCTGCGACACGGCGCCGGAGCGACGCTGGTAGGGGGCGGCGGCGGCCTCGTCGGAGACCAGCCCCTCCGGGCGAAAGGTCTGGAACTTCACCGCGTCGGCACCCGCCGCGGCGGCGACGTCGACCAGCCGGTGGGCGAGCGCCGGGTCGCCGTCGTGGTTGACCCCCGCCTCGGCGATCACCAGGCACGGCTCGCCGGGGCCGACGCGCCGCGCGCCGACGGCGATCGGAACAGTCGGCACGCCGCTCATCGTCTCGCCGCTCGCTGTCTGCGCAGTTGGATGCTCGGGGGGGCCCGGCGGGTCGCGGGCGCGCCAATCTACCACGCCGGCCGCCGGCGCCGACCCGTGTGCTAGCGTCCCGCGGGTCCCGCCCCCGGGGCTCCCGAGGAGAGCACGACGTTGGCCATCGAGCCCCCCACGGCGTTCCCGCCGCTGCCGCCCGAGGTGCGCGTCGTCCGGCTGCCGGCCGACGGCGCGGCGGCGGGCGCGTGGCCGGCGGCGTCCGACCTCGCCGCCCTGGTCATCACCTTCGAGCGTGAAGAGGGCCTCCGCGAGCTGGCCGCCTCGCTGGCCGGGCAGACCGTCCGGCCCGGCGTGCTGCTGGCGGTCGACAACGGCCGCGGCGAGGGCACCCGGCCGGCGCTCGCCGGGCTGGCGGCGCGCGGCTGCGAGGTGCTGCTCGTCGTGCCGCCGCGCAACCTCGGACCGGCCGGCGCCACCGCGCTGGCGATGGGGCTCCTCGCCGGCGGCGACTTCCCGGCCGCAGAGTGGCTGACCATCCTCAACGACGACCTCGTCTTCAACCACCCGCGCGTCCTCGAGGAGATGCTCGCCTTCGCGCGGCAGGCGGCGCGCGACGATCCGCGGGTCGGGGCGGTGGGCCGCGTCGGCCACCACTTCGACCGCGCCTGGGCGCGGCTGCGGCGGCCGCCGGAGTCGAGCCGTCCGCCGCTGCCGCCGGTGCTCGAGGTCGACTACCTGACCACCGGCTCGGCGCGCGCCGCGATCGGCCAGCCGGTGCCGATGCTGCGGCTCGCCGCGGTGCGCGACGTCGGGCCGTTCTGGGCCGAACTCTTCATCGGCATGACCGAGGTCGAGTACGGGCTGCGCCTCCGCCGCGGCGGCTGGCGGCTGCTCGCCAACGGCACGATGTGGCGCCAGCCGCGGCCGGCGAGCGTGCCGCCCGACCCGCCGGGGAGCCGGATCGTGCGCACCCCGTGGCGGCGCTACTACAGCACCCGCAACCTGGTCGTCGTCGCCCGCGTCTACGGCCGCTGGTGGACGCC
>DATABP010000243.1:0-1805 GCA_036259515.1 Thermoanaerobaculia bacterium
CTGGCGGCGCGCACCGCCGAAGGCGCCGCCGCCGGCGAGCTGCCGGCCGGCTATCGACCGCGACCCGGCGACGTGCTGCGCCGCGCCGACGGGGTGCTCTTCCGCGTCGTGCGCGCCACCGCCGAGCTGGAGGGGATGCCCGGCGGCTGGGAGCTCCACGGGGTGGTGCAGCCGCTCGCCGTCTACGTCGTCGAGGCCGACCTGCCGCGAGCGTTCGTCGAGCTCGTCTCCCGTGCCGGCGGCGATGGGCCGTGAGCACACCCGCCGGCCGCGCAAGGGCGGCGTCCGGCTGACCGGCGGCGAGCTGCGCGGGCGGATCGTCGCCGTGCCGGGCGACGCGCGGCCCACCGAGGGGCGGGTGCGCGAGGCGCTGTTCTCGATCTGGCGCGAGCGGCTCGACGGCGGCCGGGTGCTCGACCTCTTCGCCGGCAGCGGCGTGGTGGCGCTCGAGGCGGCGAGCCGCGGGGCGCTCTCGGCGGTGGCGGTCGAGATGGCGCCGCGCAGCGTGACGGCGATCGAGCAGAACGTGCGCCGCACCGGGATGGAGGGGGTGGTCGCGGTGCGCCGCGGCACGCTGCCCGGCGACCTCGCCCGCCTCGCGCCGCTCGGGCCGTTCGACCTCGTCTACGCCGACCCCCCCTACCGCTACCCGGACTACGCCCCCCTCCTCGCCGCCGTCGAGCCGCTGCTCGCCGCCGACGGCGAGGTCGCCGTCGAGCACAGCTCGCGCCACGAGCTGCCGGTCGAGGTCGCCGGTCTGGTGCGGGTGGACGTGCGGCGCTACGGCGAGAGCGGGCTGTCGTTCTACCGGCGGGCGCCGCGGTGAGCGAGGCGGCTCCGTGCCTCGCGGGCCGCCGCTGGGTGCTGCCCGCCGCCGCGGCCGCGGTCACCCTGCTCTCCCGCCTCCCCTTCGCCGCCGACCGGCTGTGGGACCACGACTCGGTGCAGTTCGCGCTGGCGGTGGCCGACTTCGACCTCGCCGCCCACCAGCCGCACCCGCCGGGGTACCCGCTGTGGATCGGCGCGCTCAAGGCGCTGGCGGCGGCCGGGGTGTCGCCGCTCGATGGGATGGTGGCGCTGGCGGTGCTGTTCCAGGCGCTCGGCGCGGCGCTGGTCGTGCGGGTGGCGGCGCGGCTGGCGGGCGAGCGGGAGGGGGCGGCGGAGGCGGCGCCGGCCGGGCTCCTCGCGGCGGCCCTCTTCGTCACCGATCCGCTGATCTGGTTCTACGGCGAGCTGCCGCTGGTCTACGGCGTCGAGGCGGGGCTGACCGTGGTCCTCGCCTGGGCGGCGCTGGGAATGGCGGACGGGCGGCGGCGCTTCCTCGCCGCCTGCGCCCTCTTCGGCCTCGCCGGCGGCATCCGGCCGTCGACGCTGGTGCTGCTCGCGCCGCTGTTCCTCGCGGGCTTGTCGACGGCGTGGCGGCGGGGGAGGCGGGCCGATCGTTGGCGGCTCGGGCTCGGCGACCTCGCGCTCGGCGCCGCCCTCGGCGCGGCGGCGGTGGCCGCCTGGCTGGTGCCCCTGGTCGTCGCCGCCGGCGGCTGGGGCGAGTACCGGCGGATCGGCGGCGAGCACTTCGCGGCGCTCCTGCCCCACACCTCGATCCTCTACGGCGCCGGCTGGCCGGCGCTGGCCCACAACCTCGAGGTGCTGACCAAGTGGGCGGCGCAGGGGCTGGTGCCGGCCGGCGTGGTGCTCGTCGCGCTGGCGGCGGCGCGGCCGCGGGCGGTGGGCCCCGGGCTGCGGCTCCTCGCCCGGCGCGCCGGCTGGATCGCCGTCTGGGCGCTGCCGGCGGTCGCCTTCTTCGC
>DATABP010000244.1:0-1753 GCA_036259515.1 Thermoanaerobaculia bacterium
CTCTCCTCGCCCGCCGCGGAGGTCCCGGCCGACGACGAGCCGGCCGCCCCCGCCGCCGAGGAGGGCGCGCCGATCGCCGCCGCCGCCGAGCGCACGGTGGTCGTCGAGACCGACCTCTACCGCGCCGAGCTGTCGAACCGCGGCGCCGTGCTGCGCTCGTTCGTGCTCAAGGAGCACCTCGCCCGCGACGGCGGCCAGGTCGACCTGGTGCGCGAGCGCCCGCCCGGCGAGCCGCTGCCCTTCGCGCTGGTCGACGCCGCCGGCGAGCCGCTGCCGCTCGGCGACGCGCTGTTCGCCGTCGAGGAGACCGCCGGCCGCGACGCCACCACCCTGACCTTCCGCCACCGCGGCCCCGCCGGCGCCGCCGAGAAGCGGTTCGTCTTCCGCTCCGGCGGCCGCTTCGAGGTCGAGCTCGACGTCGAGCGCCCCGAGAGCTGGGCGCTCTTCGTCGGCCCCGGGCTGCGCAACCCCTCGCCGGCCGAGCTCGAGAACCGCTACGAGCGCCGCTTCGCCGCCTGGAGCCGCACCGGCGAGGTCTCCGACACCGACGCCCGCGAGGAGGAGGTGCCGGTCGTCCTCCGCGGCGGCGGGCTCGAATGGGTGGCGCTCTCCGACCAGTACTTCGTCGCCGCCGTGCGCCCGCGCGCCGGCGTCGCCGAGGCGGTGCTGGCGCCGCAGGTGATGGTGCCCGCCGCCGACCGCTCCTGGAGCTTCCACCCGGCGGTCGCCGAGCCGCCCGAGGAGGAGGAGGACCTGCCGCGCGAGATGGCGGTGCTCCTCACCCCCGCCGACGGCGAGATGGCGCTCTCCGCCTACTGGGGCGCCAAGGACGTCGAGCGCCTCGCTGCGCTCGACTGGGGGCTCGAGGAGACGGTCAACTTCGGCATCTTCGGCTGGCTCGCCATCTGGCTGCTGCGCGGCCTGCTGTGGATCCACGACAACGTCGTCCAGAACTACGGCTGGGCGATCGTGCTGATGACGCTGGTGATCAAGGTCCTGCTCCTGCCGCTGTCGCACCACGCGATGGTCTCGGCCCAGAAGATGCGCGAGATCCAGCCGCAGATGCAGGCGCTGCGCGCCAAGTGGCGCGGCAAGCTGCGCGACAAGAACGGGCGGATGAACTTCGAGGCGCAGCGCAAGATGAACGAGGAGATGCGGGAGCTGACGCAGAAGGCCGGCGTCAACCCCGCCGGCGGCTGCCTGCCGATGCTGCTCCAGATGCCCGTCCTCTTCGCCTTCTACTACCTGCTGATCGCCGCCGTCGAGCTGCGCGGCGCCGACTGGATGCTGTGGATCCACGACCTGTCGGTGCGCGACCCCTACTACGTGATGCCCCTGGTGATGGGCGCCACGCAGTTCCTTCAGATGAAGATGACGCCGATGTCGGCCGATCCGATGCAGCGCCGGATCATGATGATGATGCCGATCGTCTTCACCGTCTTCTTCCTCGGCTTCCCGGCCGGCCTGGTGCTCTACTGGCTGACCAACAACGTCCTCACCATCGTCCAGCAGACGATCTACAACCGCATCGAAGAGCGCCGCCGCAACCCTCCCGACGCGCAGCCGGCGAGCGCCGGCGGTCGGCGCAAGAGCCCGAAACAGGTGGCATCCAAATGAGCAAGAAAAAGTTCTTTTCCGGAAACTCGGTCCGCCAGGCGGTGCTCGACGCCGCCGCCCACTTCGCCGTCCCGCCCGAGGAGATCGCCTACCGCGAGGTGGAGAAGAAGGCGGGCTTCCTCAAGACCCGCAAGCG
>DATABP010000245.1:0-10201 GCA_036259515.1 Thermoanaerobaculia bacterium
CGGCGCCGCGCCCCGCCTCGCCGCTCCTCGCGCTGCCGGCCGCCGAGCGCCTGCGCGTCAACGAGGTCTTCTACTCGCTCCAGGGCGAGTCGACCCGCGCCGGGCTGCCCTGCGTGATGGTGCGGCTGACCGGCTGCCAGATGCGCTGCTCGTGGTGCGACACCGAGTACGCCTTCCACGAGGGCGAGTGGCGCACGGTGGCCGAGGTGGTCGAGGAGGTCGCCGGCTTCGGCTGCCCGCTGGTCGAGGTCACCGGCGGCGAGCCGCTCCTCCAGCCCGGGACTCCGACGCTGCTCTCGGCGCTCGCCGACCGCGGCTTCGAGGTGCTGCTCGAGACCGGCGGCGGGCTCGACGTCGGGGCGGTCGACCCGCGGGTGCGGCGGATCGTCGACGTCAAGTGCCCGGGGAGCGGCGAGCACGAGGCGAACCACTGGCCGAACCTCGACCTCCTGCGCCCGACCGACGAGCTCAAGATGGTGCTCGCCGGCGAGGAGGACTACCTCTGGGCGCGCGACCTGGTGCGCGAGCGCCGCCTCGCCGAGCGCTGCACGGTCCACTTCTCGCCCGTCCACGGGCGGCTCGACCCGCGCAACCTCGCCGCCTGGATCCTCCGCGACCGGCTCCCGGTGCGGCTCCAGCTCCAGCTCCACAAGCTCCTCTGGGGACCGGCGACGCGCGGGGTCTGAGTCCCCGGCGAAGCACGCCGGCGGCCCGCGGATGCGCTACACTTCTGCCGCGCTTCCGCCCATGCCCGAGCCCGTCGTCCTCGCCCTCGTCGCCGCCGCCGCCTTCCTGGCGGGCGCCGGGGTGGCGTGGCTGGTGGCGCGGGCGCGGCTGGCCGCCGTCGAGGCGCGGCGGGAGGCGGAGGGGCGGGCGGCGGCGGACAAGCTGGCGCTGGTCGAGGAGGCGCGGGGGCGGCTGGCCGACACCTTCCAGGCGCTCTCGGCGCAGGCGCTGGCCAGCAACAACGAGTCGTTCCTTCAGTTGGCGCGCGCCCAGCTCGAGCGCCTCCACGAGGCGGCCAAGGGCGAGCTGACGGCGCGGCAGCAGGCGATCGGCGAGCTGCTCGCGCCGGTGCGCGAGGCGCTCGGCAAGGTCGAGACGCAGATCGCCGAGGTCGAGAAGGAGCGCGCCCAGGCGCAGGGCAACCTGGCGCGTCACCTGGCCGACCTCGCCGAGGGGCAGACGCGGCTGTCCGGCGAGACGGCGCAGCTCGCCCGCGCGCTGCGCACGCCGGCGGTGCGCGGGCGCTGGGGCGAGATCCAGCTCCAGCGGGTGGTCGAGATCGCCGGCCTCGCCGAGCACTGCGACTTCGACCGCCAGAAGACGCTGGTCACCGACGGGGGCAGCCGCCGTCCCGACCTGATCGTCCGCCTCCCCGCCGGCCGCACGATCGCGATCGACGCCAAGGCGCCGCTCCAGGCCTACCTCGAGGCGATCGAGGCGACCGACGAGCCGACGCGGCAGGCGCTCTTCGCCGAGCACGCGCGGCAGATCGGCCGCCACCTCGCCACCCTCGCCGCCCGCAACTACTGGGAGGCGCTCGACGGCACCCCCGAGCTGGTGGTGCTCTTCCTCCCCGGCGAGCACTTCTTCTCCGCCGCCCTCGAGCAGCAGCCGGACCTCATCGAGCGCGCCGGCGAGCGGCGGGTGGTGATCGCCACGCCGACGACGCTCATCGCGCTCTTGAAGTCGGTGGCCTACGGCTGGCGGCAGGAGCGGATGGCCGACAACGCGCGCACGGTCTCGGAGCTCGGGCGCGACCTCCACGAGCGCCTGCGCGTCTTCGCCGACCACCTCGCGAAGGTCGGCAAGTCGCTCCAGCGCTCGGTGATCGCCTACAACGCCGCCGTCGGCTCGCTGGAGGCGCGGGTGATGCCGGGCGCCCGCCGCTTCCAGGAGCTGGGCGCCGCCGGCGGCGACGAGCTGCCCGAGCTGACGCCGATCGACCGCCGGGCGCGGGGCGCCGCCGAGCCGGCGGAGGCGCTCGACACCGCCGCCGACGGCGACGACGAAGACGACGACGCCGAGCCCGATCTCTTCGACGACGACCTCGACGAGACGCCGCCGGCGGCGGCGGCGCGCTAGCAGGCTGCCGACGAACCTCTGACGTTCCGAGCGCCTCGGAACGGGACTGGTTCCCAATCCGTCGTCGTCTGAGCACCTCGGAAAGCGCCGAACGCGAGAACCGGGCCGCCCGCAGCACCTCGGAACGGGTCGATCTCCCGCGACGGGGCTTTCTGAGCACCTCGGAACGGGTCGAGACGGCGGGGGTGGGGCGTTCCGAGGCGCTGAGAACGGCTCGCTCTGCGGAAACGCCGCGTTCCGAGGCGCTCAGGGGACGACGCATCGCACGCGCGTCACGTTCCGAGGCGCTCAGAGGGCGACGAATGGCGTGGACGTCGCGTTCCGAGGAGTCGAGAGGGCGCCGACGTCGCCGGAGCCGGGTGCCCTCCGGTCAGGCGCCGCCCTCGCAGACGAACGCCGCCGTATCGGCGATCGCCGGCGCCGCGGCGCCGCCGGGGTGCTCGGACCGCCACTCCTGCCCGCTCGCCGTGTCGGTCACCCGGAGCACGTGGGCGACGTTCGTCGTCGCGGCGGCGAACACCCAGCGGTGGCCGTTCACGGCGCAGGCGTCGAGCACCTTGACCAGCAGCTCCCAGTTGGCCGGATCGAAGAACCAGAAGAGGCCGGAGTCGTCGGCGCCGGCCGGCACCACGCGGCCGGGCCCCGCGTTGCCGCCGGCCGCCCAGTCGACCTCCACCCGGAAGCGGCCGCCGGCGAGGCAGAGCGCGGTCTCGGAGGGCGCGCACCCCTCCGTCGTGCCCGGCAGCTCGTGCCCGACGAGGAAGGCGAAGCCGTCCGCCACCGCGTCGGGCGGCAGGTCGTTGTGGCCCAAGCCGAGCCGCAGGTCCTCCTCGAACGGCACCCCCAGCCGCCGCCACTGCTCGACCAGCCGCGGGTGGGCGCCGACGAAGTTGCGGTCGGCGGTGCCGTAGTACATGCGCAGCGGCGGCACTCGGTCGGGGTCGGCCAGCGCCGGCACCTCGTGGTACGGCGCCGCCATGGCGAACACCGCCGAGAAGGGAGCGCCGCCGAGGTAGGCGAGGAGGTAGGCGAAGGCGCCGCCCGCGGAGTAGCCGGCGATCGCCGTGCGGCGCGGGTCGAGCGGCAGCTCGCCGGCGGCGGCGGCGAGGGCCTCGTCGACCATCGCCGCGTCGCCGGCCGCCCCCCAGCCGAGGCCGCCGAGCGACTTCGGCAGCACCAGCGCCGCCCCCGCCGCGTCCGCCGCCGCCTCGACCCACTGCGGGTAGAGCTCGGGCGCCGTGCCGGCGCCGTGCAGGAAGACGATCGCCGGCACCGACGGCGCGTCGGCCAGCGCGGGGGGCAGGTAGACGAGGGCGTACGAGCCGGACTCCGGCAGGTCGAGCCGCCGCCAGCCGGGCTCGGCGGCAGAGGTGGAGGACGCCGGGCTCACCGTCGCCGAAAAGATCAGCAGGAGGAAGAGGATCCGCAGCCGGCGACCAACCGGACACGTGCGGACAGTGGGAACGCCGACCATGGCGCAGCCGGCAACCGCCGGCGCCGGCGCTCCATTCCCCCTCGATCGGACGGGCGGTTTCGCGCTGCGCTCGACGCCCGGATCCCGGCTCATCGCGACCGGCGACCGCTTCAGGACCTCCGATCGCCGTCGGCGGCCGGCGCCACCCTGATCCGCACGTCGACCGCCACCGCCCGGCCGCCCGGCGGCGCGGCGAGGAGGGGGTTGACGTCGAGCTCGCGCACCCGGGGGTGGCGCTGGGCGAGCTGGGCGAGGCGCAGCAGCACCTCTTCGAGGAGGTCGAGGTCGGCGCCGGGCTCGCCGCGGACGCCGGCGAGGAGCGGGAAGCCGCGGATGCCGCGCACCATCTCGCGCGCCTCGGAGCGCTCGAGCGGCGTCACCCCGAAGCGCACGTCCTTGAACACCTCGACGTAGCGGCCGCCGAGGCCGAAGGCGAGGAGCGGACCGAAGCGCGGGTCGGTGGCGATCCCGAAGATGACCTCGTGCCCGCCGCGCGCCAGCTCTTGGACGAGGAAGCCGCGGGCGGCGAGGCCGTGCTCGGCGAGGCGGCCGTGCATCGCGGCGACCTCCCGCTCGACCGCCGCCCCATCCGCCAGCCCCACCGCCACCGCGCCGACGTCGCTCTTGTGCACCAACCCCGGCGCTTCCGCCTTGACCACCACCGGGAAGCCGACCTCCACCGCCGCCGCGGCGACACGCTCCGGCGCCGGCGGCGCGCCGCCCTCGCCCGCCACGTACCGCCAGCGGGCCACGGGGACGCCGTAGGCCTCGAGCACCCGGAAGGCGGCGTCCGGCGGCAGGTAGCCGTCGTCCACCGTGGCGAGCGCCGCCGCCACCGCCGCGTCGTCGACCGCGAAGGCCGCCGGCGGCCCCGCCTCCGGGCGCCGGCGCCACGCCGCGTAGCGGGCGAGCATCTGCATCGCCCGGGCCGCGGACTCGGGGAAGCGGTAGACCGGCGGGTGGCCGGGCTGCTGGCGGATGGCGGCGTAGAACTCGTCGGTCGCCATCATCACCGCCAGCACCGGCTTGTCGTGCCGCGCCGCGACCCCGCTGACCGCCGCCAGCACGTCGTGCGGGTCGCCGACCAGCGGCGTGACGTTGATCGCCAGCGCCATGTCGACGCCGGGGTCGGCGAGCACGCCCTCGAGGGTGGCGGCGTACTGCGCGTGGGTGGCCGAGGCGATCATGTCGACCGGGTTCGCCACGCTCGCCTCGGGCGGCAGGCCGGCGGCGAGGTGGCGGCGGGTGTCCGGGGAGAGCTCGGCGATCCTCAACCCGAGGTCGACGCAAGCGTCGATCGCCATGATCCCCGGCCCGCCGGCGTTGGTCACCACCGCCACCCGGTTGCCGGCCGGCAGCGGGCAGCGGTCGAGCGCGCGGGCGACGTCGAACAGCTCCTCGATGGTGTTGACGCGCAGCACGCCGCACTGCTCGAGGAAGGCGGAGACGGTGACGTCGGCGCCGGCGATCGCCCCGGTGTGGCTCGACGCCGCCCGCGCGCCCTCCGCCGAGCGCCCGGACTTGACGACCAGGATCGGCTTCTTGCGCCCCACCCGCTTGGCGATCTCGGTGAAGCGGCGCGGGTTGCCGAACGACTCGAGGTACATCGCGACGACCCGCGTCTCGGGGTCGTCCTCCCAGTGCTCGAGGAGGTCGTTGCCGGAGACGTCGGCCTTGTTGCCCATCGAGACGAACTGGGTGAGCCCGATGCCGAGATCGAGCGCCACGTTGAGGATCGCCACGCCGAGCGCCCCGGACTGGCTGACGAAGCCGATCGAGCCGCGGCGCGCCGGGGTGGGCGCGAAGGTGGCGTTGAGCGACACCTCGGGATCGGTGTTGATCACCCCCATGCAGTTGGGGCCGATCATCCGCACCCCGGCGGCTCGCACGATCGCCCGCAGCTCGGCCTCCCGCCGCGCCCCCTCCTCGCCGGTCTCCGAGAAGCCGGCGGTGATCACCACCAGCCCGCGCACCCCGGCGGCCACGCACTCCTCGACCACCGGCCGCACCTGGTCGCGCGGCACCGCGATCACCGCCAGGTCGACCGGGTCGGGGATCGCGGTCGCCGACGGGTAGCACTTCAGCGAGTGGATCGACGCGGCGTGCGGGTTGACCGGGTAGATCGCCCCGGCGAGCTGGCTCGTCACCAGGTTGTGGACGAGCGAGTAGCCGATCGAGTCGCGCCGCCGCGAGGCGCCGACCACCGCCACGTTGCGGGGGGAGAAGACGGCGTCGAGCGAGCGCGGGTGGGGTGGGGCGGCGGCGTCGCGGGCCATGCGCCGAGCCTACCGCGCGCGCCCGGCCACGCCGGAGCTACTCGAACAGCGTCGCCTGCCCGTCGCCGGGGGTGGCCGCCGGCGGCGCGTAGCCCAGGTGGTGGTACGCCCGGCGGGTGGCGACGCGCCCGCGCGGGGTGCGCTGGAGGAAGCCCTCCTGGATGAGGAAGGGCTCGTAGAGGTCCTCGAGCGTGCCGGCCTCCTCGCCCACCGCCGCGGCCAGCGCCTTGAGCCCCGCCGGCCCGCCGCCGTAGTGCTCGATCAGGGCGCCGAGGATCTTGCGGTCGAGGTCGTCGAAGCCGTGCTCGTCGACCTCCAGGCGGGCCAGCGCCTGGCGCGCCAGCGCGCGGTCGACGCGGCCGTCGCCCTCGACCTGGGCGAAGTCGCGCACCCGGCGCAGGAGGCGGTTGGCGATGCGCGGCGTGCCGCGGCTCCGGCCAGCGATCTCGGCGGCGCCGTCGGCGTCGATCGGCACGCCGAGGATGCCCGCCGAGCGCACCACGATCCGCGACAGCTCCTCGGGCCGGTAGAAGTCGAGCCGGTGGACGATCCCGAAGCGGGCGCGGAGCGGCGACGACACCAGGCTCGCCCGGGTGGTGGCGCCGACCAGGGTGAACGGCGGCAGCGGGTGGCGCAGGGTGCGCGCCGCCGGCCCCTCGCCGATCACCAGGTCGAGGGTGAAGTCCTCGAGCGCCGGGTAGAGGATCTCCTCGACGGTGGGCCCGAGGCGGTGGATCTCGTCGACGAACAGCACGTCGCCCGGCTCGAGGTTGACGAGCACGGCGGCGAGGTCGCCCGCCTTCTCGATCACCGGGCCGGAGGTCACCCGCAGGGCGGCCCCCATCTCCTCGGCGACGATGTGGGCGAGCGTCGTCTTGCCGAGGCCGGGCGGGCCGAAGATCAACACGTGGTCGAGCGACTCGCCGCGCTGCTTGGCGGCGCGCATGAAGACCTCGAGGTTCTCGACCACCTTCTTCTGGCCGACGTACTCGTCGAGCCGGCGCGGGCGGAGCGCCACCTCGAGCCCGGCGTCCTCCGGCGCCGGCGTCGGCGAGAGCACCTGGCGGTCGGGGTCCACGGCCGGATTGTAGGCGGGAACGGCGACGGCGTAAATCCGGCGGCGTTCCGGGCCGGGTTAGCATGGCGGGCGATCACGGAACCGAAGGAGGTCGACGGTGGACGAGCGGGCGCTGCACGAGGTGGTGGACCTGGTGGACCCGGCGACGCAGCAGGTGCGGGGGATGGGCACGGACGAGGCGCGGCGGCTGCTCCTGACGGCGGGTGGTCCGGCGGCGGAGGGCGACGGCGGCGCCCCCGCGGTGGCGGCGATCGCCGGCTCCTGGGCGCTGGTGGCGCGCGAGGGCGAGCGGGTGGTGCTGGCGCGCACCCTCGACCGGCCGCTCCGCTACTTCCTCGCCAAGGCGGCGAGCGGGCCGTATCTGGTCGTCGCCGAGCGCATCGACCAGATCCGCGACGAGCTCGCCCGCCGCGGCCACGCCGGCCAGTTCCATCCCACCTACACGCGGATGGTCCCGGCGCACCACGTGCTGACGCTCAGGCTCGTCGGCTGCCCCGACCCCAACCCGGTGGCCCGCCGCTGGTTCGCCCCGCCGCGCGCCACCGGCCCGGCGGACCGCGACGCGCTCGGCGAGCGCTACGTCGGCGCCCTCTACGGCGAGATCGCCGACTGGCTGGCGGCGCAGCCGGCCGACGGCGGCATCGGGGTGGCGTTCTCGGGAGGCATCGACTCGGGAGCGCTCCTCCTCTGCCTCTACCGCGCGCTCCTCGACGCCGGGCAGAGCCCGTCGCGGCTCAAGGCGTTCACGCTGGCCGTGGACGGCGGCGGCGAGGACCTGGCGCAGGCGCGCCGCTTCCTCGCCGCGGCCCGCCTCGAGATGCTCGGCGAGGCGGTCGAGGTGCCGTCGGCGGAGATCGACCCCTTCGTCGCCGTCGAGCTGATCGAGGACTACAAGCCGCTCGACGTCGAGGCGGCGGCGATGACGCTGGCGCTGTGGGGCGGCGTGCGGCGGCGCTACCCGGAGTGGCGGCTGGTCGTCGACGGCGACGGCGGCGACGAGAACATGAAGTCCTACCCGATCGAGGAGAACCCGGAGCTGACCATCCGGAGCGTGGTCGGCAACTCGATGCTGTACCAGGAGGGCTGGGGGGTCGAGGCGATCAAGCACTCGCTGACCTACAGCGGCGGCTTCTCGCGCTCCTGCGTGCGCTCCTGGGTGCCGGCGCGGCTCTTCGGCTTCACCCCGTTCTCCCCCTACACCCGGCCGGCGGTGATCGCCGCCGCCGAGGCGGTGCCCTTCGCCGAGCTCACCGGCGGCTCGCACCAGGAGCTCTACGCGCTCAAGGGCGACCTCGTGGCGCGCGGCGTGCGGGCGGTGACCGGCTTCGAGCTGCCGGTCTTCCCCAAGCGGCGGATGCAGCACGGCGCCGGGCCGCGGAGCTGGTTCGCCGAGCGCTTCGCGGTGCCGCCGGCCGCCTACCGGCAGCACCTCCTGGCGGTCTACGGCGGCGCGGCGCGCTGAGGCCGCGTGACCGCCGCGGCGTCGTGGTCCCCGGCGGCGGTGCGCGCCCGGCGCGGGCCGAAGGCGGTGGTCGACCCCCGGCGGCCGCTCGCCGTCCTCGCCGAGCGCGAGCGGAAGGCGGGCGGCGGCGCGCGGAGCTGGCTGACCGTCTTCCTCGCCGGCGCCGAGTGCCCGTGGGCCTGCGTCTTCTGCGACCTCTGGCGGCACACCCTCGACGGTCCGACGCCGGCCGGGGCGGTGCCGGCGCAGATCGCGGCCGCCCGCGGCTGGCCCGGGGTGGCGGCGCCGCCCGGCGGCTTCGAGGGGATCAAGCTCTACAACGCCAGCAACTTCTTCGACGAGCGGGCGGTGCCGGCGGCGGACGACCCGGCGGTGCTCGCCGCCGTCGCGCCCTTCCGCCGCGTCCTCGTCGAGTGCCACCCGCGGCTGGTCGGCCCGCGCGCGTTCGCCTGCGCGGGGGCGTTGGCGGCGCGCGGCGCGACGCTGGAGGTGGCGATGGGCCTCGAGACCGTCCACCCGGTGGCGATGCCGCGCCTCGGCAAGGCGCTCACCCTCGACCGCTTCGCCCGCGCCGCCGCCGACCTCCTCGCCGCCGGCGCCGCGGTGCGCGCCTTCGTGCTGGTGGGGGCGCCCTGGGTGCCGGCCGCGGAGAGCGTGGAATGGACGGTGCGCACGGCCGCCGCGGCGGTGGCGGCGGGTGCCTCGCACGTCTCTTTGATCCCGGTGCGCGGCGGCAACGGCGCGCTCGAAGCTCTGGCCGCCGCCGGGGAATGGACGCCGCCGACGCTCGCCGACCTCGAAGACGCCCTCGACCGCTGTCTGGCGGAGGCGGCCCGACCCGGCTCCGCCGTCGTCGTCGCCGCCGACCTCTGGGACCTCGACCGCTTCGCCCACTGCGCCGCGTGCGCGGCGGCCCGCCGGGCGCGGCTCGAGAGGATCAACGAGAGGGGTGTCGGCGAGCGGCGCATCGAATGTGGCCGTTGCGGCTCGTGAGGCGCACCGGCGATCTGCCGGTCTTGCCGCCGGGTCTCGACGGCACGGCGCGAACGACCGCTCTCAGGATCGCTCCGCCGTGCCGCCCGGCCGGGACTCGTCGAGCGGGTGCTGGCGGCCGGCGGACACGAGGCGGCGGGTGAGCGGCGGGTCTCGCTTCGACGTCGCCGTCGTCGGCTCCGGGTTCGGCGGCGCGATCCTCGCCCGGGCTCTCGCCGCCGCCGGGCGGCGCGTGCTCGTGCTCGAGCGGCAGCGGCATCCGCGGTTCGCGCTCGGCGAGTCGGCGACGCCGCTGGCGGCGATCGCGTTGGAGCGGCTGGCAGAGCGGCCGGGGCTGGCCGATCTCGCCGGGCTGGCGGCAGCCGGCCGCTGGCGGCGGGAGCTGCCGGGGCTGCGGCACGGGGTCAAGCGCGGGTTCACCTTCTACGGGCATCGGCCGGGGGAGCCGTTCGATCCCGGGGCGGACAACGCGCGGCGGCTGCTGGTCGCCGCCAGCCCGGACGGCGAGGTGGCCGACTCGCACTGGCTGCGCGCCGACCTCGACGCCTGGCTGGCGGCGCGGGCGCGGGAGGCGGGGGCGGAGCTGTGGGAGGGAGCGGAGGTGACGGCGGTGGAGGTCGACGACGGGACCGAGCGCGGCGGCGTGGGGCTCGGCGGGCGGCGCGACGGCGAGCCGTTCGCGGCCGCCGCCGACTTCCTGATCGACGCCTCCGGGCCGGGCGGGCTGGCGCGGCTCCTCGGCGTCGCCGCCCGACCCGACCCGCCGCCCGACACCGCGCTCCTCTTCGCCCACTGCGCCGCGTGCGCGGCGGCCCGCCGGGCGCGGCTCG
>DATABP010000246.1:0-5215 GCA_036259515.1 Thermoanaerobaculia bacterium
GCCCGCGGCACCGCCCTCCGCGAACCCCGGCGCCCCCGCCGCCAGCTCGCGGGCGCCGACGTTCGAGGTCATCAGCAGCGTCACGTGGCGGAAGTCGGTGCGCTTGCCGTTGGTGTCGGTCAGCGTGCCGTGGTCCATCACCTGGAGGAGCAGGTTGAAGACGTCCGGGTGCGCCTTCTCGATCTCGTCGAGGAGGAGCACCGCGTGCGGCGTCTTCGCCACCGCCTCGGTGAGGAGCCCGCCGCGGTCGTAGCCAACGTAGCCCGGCGGCGCGCCCACCAGCCTGGACACCGTGTGCCGCTCCATGTACTCGCTCATGTCGAAGCGCAGGAAGGCGACGCCCAGCACCTCGGCGAGGCGGCGGGCGACCTCGGTCTTGCCGACGCCGGTGGGGCCGGTGAGGAGGAACGAGCCGACCGGCTTGTCGCGCTCGCGGAGGCCGGCGCGGGCGACCTTGATCGCCGCCACCAGCCGCTCGATCGGCTCGTCCTGGCCGAACACCGCCGCCTTGAGGTCCGCCTCGAGCCGCGCCAACCGCTCGCGGTCGTTGCCGCGGACGCGGATCTCGGGCACCTGCGCCATCGTCGCCAGCACCCGCTCGACGTCGGCCACGCCCACCCGCCGGCGCCCGGCGAGGGCGACGGCGGCGCCGGCCTCGTCGAGGAGGTCGATCGCCTTGTCGGGCAGCCGGCGGTCGGCGAGGTGGCGGGCGGCGAGCTCGGCGGCGGACTCGACCGCGGCGCGCGTGTAGTCGACGCCGTGGTGCTCGGCGTAGCGCCCCTCGAGGCCGGCGAAGATCGCCACCGTCTCGGCCACCGACGGCTCGTCGACCTCGATCTTCTGGAAGCGGCGGGCGAGCGCCTGGTCGCGCTGGAAGGTCTGCCGGAACTCCTCCCAGGTGGTGGCGCCGATCACCCGCAGCGCGCCGGCGGCGAGCGCCGGCTTGAGCAGGTTCGAGGCGTCCATCGTGCCGCGGCCGGCGGCGCCGGCGCCGATCAGGGTGTGGATCTCGTCGACGAAGAGGATCGGCCGGTCGACCTCGTCGAGCGCGGCGAGCACCGCCTTGACCCGGTTCTCGAAGTCGCCGCGGTAGCGGGTGCCGGCGACCAGAGCCCCCAGGTCGAGCCGGAAGATGCGCGCGCCGCGGAACGGCTCGGGCACCGCGCCCTCGGCCACCCGCAGCGCCAGCCCCTCGACCAGCGCCGTCTTTCCCACCCCCGGGTCGCCGACGAAGAGCGGGTTGTTCTTGCGCCGCCGCTGGAGCACGTGGAGGGTGCGGTCGATCTCCCGGCGGCGGCCGACCAGCGGGTCGATGGCGCCCTGGCGGGCGAGCTCGGTCAGGTCCTGGGCGTAGGCGGCGAGCGCCTCGTCGGCGGTGGCCGGCTCGGAGGCGGCGTCCTCGTCGTCGGCGGGGGAGCCGGGGGCGAGCGGACGCGGCCGGGTGCCGGCGGCCTCGCCGGGCCCGAGGGCGCCGCGGCGGCGCACCATCCCGCCGCGCCCGCCGACCGGCAGCTTCGACTCGCCGTGCGCCAGGTAGCTGACCACGTCGAGGCGCGTCACGCCCTGCTGCTCGAGCAGCGCGACGGCGAAGCTCTCGCCCTCGGCGAAGAGCGCGACGAGGAGGTCCGGGCCCTCGACCGAGCCGCGGCCGGCGCCCTCCACCGCCGCGGCGGCGCGCGCCAGCGTGCGTTGCAGCGCCAGCGACAGCCGCGGCTCGAGCACCCGGCCGTCGCCGTCCTCGCGCTCCAGCGCCTCGGTGAGGTACTCCTCGAGCCGGCGGCGCAGCCGCTCGGGGTCGCCGCCGGCGTGGCGCAGCACGCGGGCGGTCTCGTCGTCGAGGGTCAGCGCGTGGAGCAGGTGCTCCATCCCGGCGTACTCGTGCCCCAGGCGCCCGGCCTCGGACACCGCGACGGTCAGCGAGATCTGGACGTCCTGCGAGAGCTTCATCGGCGTGGGCGCCAACCCCGCCCGCCGGCGGCGCTATTCCTCCTCCAGGGTGACGAGGAGCGGCATCTGGCGGGCGCGGGCCACCGCGGTCACCTCGGCGACCTTCGTTTCCGCCGCCTCGCGCGGGTAGACCCCGGCGACGCCGACGCCGCGGTGGTGCACCTGGAGCATGACGTGGGTGGCCTCGGCCGCCGACTTGTGGAAGTGCTCGACCAGGACCTCGACGACGAACTCCATGGTGGTGAAGTCGTCGTTGTGGAGCAGGACCTTGAAGCGGCGGGGACGCCTCGTCTCCGGCCGCTCCTCGACGGCGAGGGCGCCTTCGGAGCCCGGCTCGTCGTCGAAGTCGTCGGGGAGCATGGGCGAGACGTTACGACTCGGCGGCGACGGGGGCAAGCGGGGGAGGGGGCTCGACCGGACGTGCCTGGACACGCCGTCCGCGGTGGCCTAGAGTGACAGCACACGCGTAAAGGCGGAGAGACAAGAACCATGACGAGGAAGATCGCGCTGGAAGAGGCATTCACCGCGCCCTCGACGAGAGCGTACCTGGACATCACGGTGAAGGTCGCCCCCACGGAGGAGGCCAAGGCCGGCTTGATCGAGAAGCTCGAAGACTTCGACCAGCGGATCGCCGCGATGGACGACGCCGGCATCGACCTCTTCGTGCTGTCGCAGACGAGCCCCGGCGTGCAGGCGGAGAAGGACGCGGGTGTGGCGGCGCGGCGGGCGCGCGAGGCGAACGACTACCTCGCTGCGCAGATCCGGCGGCACCCGGATCGATACCGTGGCTTCGCGCACCTCCCGATGCAGGACGTGCGGGCGGCCGCCGACGAGCTGAAGCGGTGCGTGGAGGAGCTGGGCTTCCTCGGCGCGATGATCAACGGCAACACGAACGGCGTCTACCTCGACGACGACTGCTACCTGCCCTTCTGGGAGCGCGTCGTCGAGCTCGACGTGCCGATCTACATCCACCCGGCCGATCCTCACGTTCAGCCGTACGTCCTCGGGGGGTACACCGTGATGCAGGGCTCGGTGTGGGGGTGGAGCACGGACAACTCCTCGCACTTCCTGCGCCTGCTCTTCAGCGGCCTCTTCGACCGCCTCCCCGAGCTCACCATCATCCTGGGGCACATGGGCGAGACGCTCCCCTACTTCGCCTGGCGCATCGACGGGCGCTACGAGGCGGCGGGCGACCCCGACCGGCCCCCCCTGAAGAAGAGGCCCTCCGACTACTTCCGCTCGAACCTCGTCGTCACGACGACCGGCCTCTGCCAGGATTCGGCCCTGCAGTGCGCGCTCGCGGAGATGGGAGACGACCGCGTGCTGTTCTCGGTCGACTACCCCTACGAGGATGCGAAGCAGGCCGCGGACTGGATCGAAGGCACTCCCCTGGCCGACGAGGCACAGCGCGAGAAGCTCTGCTCCAAGAACGCGGAGCGGGTCCTGCGGCTGGGCGGCGCGGCGCCGGCGTAGGGGGAGAATGCCCGGGCGCCCGCCCACGTCGGCGACCGCTTGGACGCCGCGGCGAGCGGATCGGCTCATCCTGGCCGGGTGCTACGCTCCTGCCGCCATGGATGGCGGATCGGAGCTGCCCGACTGGGAGCGGCTGCTGGCCGCCGAGCGGCACGTGCAGGCGCTCGTGCTCGGCGCCCTCGACGGTATCGCGCGGGCATCCGGCAGCTCCGCCGGACGGCGCCGCTCGAGGTGGAGACGGTCGAGGGGCTCCAGGTGCCGACGCTGCCCGAGATGGCGCGGATCAAGGCTTGGCTCCTGGCGACGCGGAGCACCACGCGCGACTACCTCGACCTGGTCGTCCTTCTCGAGCGCCTCGGCGAGCGCGGCGCGATCGAGGCTCTGCGGCCTCTCGATGCGCTGTATCCGCAGCCGGGATCTTCGGTCGGCGTCGAGGTGGTGGATCGCTTGGCCGCCGCCGCTCCGGTCGATCTTCCCGACGTCGAGCTCTCGTCGTACAAAGGGCTGATCGCTCCGTGGGACCACTGGCCGCACGTCGCGGCGCGCGGCCGCCACTTCGCGGCACTGCTCGCCCGCGACCTCCTCGGAGGCGACCCGTGAGCTCCCCGGTCGAACGCTCGCCAGCCCTCTGGAACCGCTCTCGCCTCGACCTGCGGAGCGAGGAGACGCTGGCCCAGCTCCTCGACCGCGGCGCCGTGGACGACTGGCGGGAGCTGTACCGCCTGGCGCGCCGGGACGCCGAGCTGCGGGCGCGCCTGGGGCGGATCGTGTCGCGCGTCCCCCTGGGTTACCCTCACTTCTGGCGCGCCGCGCTGGCTTCGCTCGGCGAGCCGGTGGACTTCGAACGCGCCACCTGCCGAAGATCTGGGCCGACGTAGCCTCGCGGGGCGGCGGTGGCGGTCGTGATGTTCGATGTCGGGCGGCTCGTCGACGTCGGGGATGCGCCCGCGCATAGCGAGCGGTGGTTCGTGAATCGCACACGCCGAGTCATCCGATCACGCGACGCGGCCTGCTGTGGGAGCCGCCGAATCGTCTTGACGAGCGATGAAATGCGAATTTGCTCCGAACAATCGTCTTGACAGACTCCGCAACCGCGAGTTGGAGCCGACCCGTTCCGTTGACGTCATCGGACTCGTGACCCGGGGGGTCGTCAGGGCACTGGAAGCTCGAGCCGCGCGCGCGTCCCTCCGAGCGACGAGGTCCCGAGCTTGACCGAGCCACCGTAGAGCTCGGCGAGATCGCTGACGATCGCGAGACCGAGCCCGGATCCCCCGACGCGCTGGTCGGCCCGTGCTCCTCGCTGCAGCACCTGAGCGCGCAGGGACGGATCGAGGCCCGGCCCATCGTCGTCCACCGAGACGACGAGTCGGTCGTCTTCGAGGGATGCCGAGATGGCGACTCGGGAGCGCGCCCACTTGCACGCGTTGTCGAGCAGGTTCCCCAGCATCTCGTCGAGATCTTCCCGGCGGCCTCGAATCTCGTGCGCAGGAGAGACTTCGGCGTCGATCGTGAGCTGCCGCTCTGCATGGAGGCGCCGCATGGTGTGCACGAGACCTTCCACGGACGGAAGGACGGAGCATCGGAGTCCCGGTGCCGCGCGCGACGATGCGGTCGCTCGTGCGCGCGCCAGGTGATAGTCGATCTGCCGCTCCATGCGCACGACCTGCCGATGGAGCGTCGTCGCGAGCTCGTGATGGCCCGCGGCGCCTGCCTGTTCGGCCTCTTGCCCGAGCACGGCGAGGGGCGTCTTCAATCCGTGCGCGAGATCTCCTGCCGTGGCGAGGGCCCTGGCGAT
>DATABP010000247.1:0-4983 GCA_036259515.1 Thermoanaerobaculia bacterium
CGGCACTTCGCCGCGCGCGCTGCGGTACCCTTGCGCTCGCGAAACGACTGGAGGAGAGCCGATGCCGCACCGCCCGACCGTCGCCCGCCTCGCCCTGCCGCTCGCCGTCCTCGCCGCCGCCGGCTGCGCCTCGGCGCCGCCCGGGGGAGAGGCGTCCGGCGAGGGGCGCGGACCCACGCCGCTGCCGAGCCTGATCTGCGGCCAGGGCGCGCGCGAGATCGACCTCCGGCGCACCGGCGTGCCGAGCGAGCTCGAGCTGCTCGACGTGGCGCTCGCCGGCGACCGCGCCTGGGTGCTCGCCGAGGACCGCTTCCTGGCCGAGGTCCCCCGCGGCGGCGCCGGCTCCGCCCGCTTCCTGCGTGGCCGCGAGGACACCCCGCCGTGGGACGCGGTCGCCGCCGATCCCGCCGACGGCACGCTGTGGATCGTCTCGCGCACCTCGTTCGACCTCGTCCACTTCGATCCGGCGAGCGGGCGCAGCCGGCGGATCACCGTCGAGAGGGCGACCGGGCCGGGCGGCTTCTCCGACGTCGCCGGCGGCCCCGGCGTCGTCTACGTCACCCCCACCTGCTCGGACCACGCGGTGTGGACGATCGACCCGGTGGAGGGACGGCTCCTCGACCGCTCGTTCGCCTTGGAGGAGCTTCCCGGCGCGGTGCGGCAGCCGGCCGGACCGGGCGGCGCGACGCCGGTCGACGTCCCCTGCTCGATCGCCTCGCTGGCCACCGGGCCGGACGGCACGGTCTACGCCTCGTGGGGCGGCGCGGTGTACCGGCCGACGGCGGACGGCTGGGAGGAGGTGCCGGCGCTCGCCCCGAGCGGCGCCGCCGGCGCGCTCCGCGGCCTCGACGTCGGCGAGCGCACGGAGACGTGGTTCTTCGAGAACGCCCACCGGTTCCTGTTCGTCGACGGCGACCCGGTGTGGGTGGGCGGCCCGGCGCTGTCGTCGGCCGCCGACCGCCGCGGCGTCATCCTCTTCCGGCGCGGCGCCGACGGCCGGCTGATCCCCCACCTCGAGCGCTGTCTCGGCCCCTACGCCGGCGCCTTCGCCGCGGACGACGCCGGCTACGCCTTCCTCACCGGCGACACGCTGGTCTACGGACCGGCGCCGCCGGCGCCCGCCGGGAGCTGATCGGCCGCGCCGCGGGCGAACGTCCCCCGCTCGCGGTCCTTGACGACGCCGGGGAAGGCCAGCGCGCGGCCGTGGGCGACGCAGTAGACGCCGCCGGGGAGGGCCTGGGCGGCGAACAGGGCCTCGGTGAGGTTCTGGAGGGCGTCCGAGCGCTTCATCTCGAAGGGGCGCATGGCGCCGGTGAGCACCACGGCGACCGGCGGGTCGGGCAGCTCGCGGGCGAGGCGCTCGCCGGTGGTGGCCAGGGTGTCGGTGCCGTGGAGGACGACGACGCCGGCCACCGGGCGCTCGCCGGGGGCGGGCGGCGCCAGCGCCCGGGAGACGGAGGCGGCGATCGCCGCCCGATCCGCGTCGGTCATCTCCAGGCTGTCCTTCGACATCAGCTCGACGACCTCGACCTCCACCCCCTCGAGGCGCAGCTCGGACAGCATGCGGTGGACGATCGAGCGGCGGTTGGCGAGCTCGCCGGTGCGCTCGTCGAAGGTCTTCTCGATCGTGCCGCCGGTGGTGACGAGGACGATGCGGCTCATCGCGCGCGGGACTCTACACCTCCCGTCCGCCGGAATCCGCCGCGCCGCGGCATGGGTTGGAGAGGGGGGTGAGGCCGCCGCCCGCCGGGCGGGCGCGATCCTCGCAGACCCAGCAAAACGCCCCGCCGGTGCCGCGTCCGCCGCTTGTGACCGAGTGGCACAAGAAGGCCCGCGGTTGCGGTAGGATGCGCCCGGCCGCGTGGGCTTTCGGCCTGCCGGCGGCCGCCCCGCCGCCGCCGGCGACACCCCGACCCAGGAGCTCGCTCCCATGATTGGCCAGAACCCATGATCGGTCAGAACTACCTCACGACTCGCTTCGAGCACCTCGAGGACTGGGCGCTGCGGCACTCCTTCTGGCCGTTCCCGTTCGGCACCGCCTGCTGCGCCATCGAGTTCATGAGCACGGTGTCCTCGCACTACGACATGAGCCGCTTCGGCGGCGAGGTGGTGCGCTTCTCGCCGCGGCAGAGCGACGTCCTGATCGTCGCCGGCACGATCAACGACAAGATGGCGCCGGTGCTCAAGAAGATCTACGACCAGATGGCCGAGCCGCGGTGGGTGGTCTCGATGGGCGCCTGCGCCTGCTCGGGCGGCTTCTACCGCGCCTACCACGTGATGCAGGGGATCGACGAGATCATCCCGGTCGACGTCTACGTGCCGGGCTGCCCGCCGTCGCCGGAGGGGCTGATCTACGGCATCCTCCAGCTCAAGGAGAAGGTGGCGCGCGACAAGGACCGCTACCGCCGCAAGGGCGCCCAGAGCCCGCCGGCGATCGAGGAGGAACGAGAGAGTGCCAGCTCTGGCGGAACCCTCCCTGCTTGACCGTTTCCCGGCCGGCAGCGTCGTCGTCGAAGAAGGCGCCGACCAGCCGACCTGGATCGTCGACCGCGAGGTCCTCCTCGACGTCTGCCGCGAGCTGAAGTCGAGCCCGGAGACGCGGTTCGACATGCTGCTCGAGAGCTTCGGGATGGACTACCCGGAGCGCGACCCTCGCTTCGAGGCGGTCCTCCACCTGCTGTCGCTGCCCCGCAACGAGCGGCTGCGGCTCAAGGTGCCGCTGCCGGCCGAGGACCCGCGCCTCCCCTCGCTCATCCCGGTGTGGAAGGGCGCCAACTGGTTCGAGCGCGAGCTGTGGGACATGTTCGGGTTCGTCGTCGAGGGCCACCCGAACCTGTCGCGCATCCTCACCCACGGCGCCTTCCAGGGCCACGCGCTGCGCAAGGACTACGACCCGACGCGCCGCTGGATCCTCACCGAGGACCAGATGTACCAGCCGAAGTTCACCTACCTGCCGGGGCAGGAGGAGCCGTCCGACGACGAGATGTTCGAGCGGATGACGGTCAACATCGGCCCCTCGCACCCGGCGATGCACGGCACCTTCCGGCTGATGGCGGTGCTCGACGGCGAGACGATCGTCGGCTCGGACGTCGAGATCGGCTACCTCCACCGCTGCTTCGAGAAGATGTCCGAGACCCACACCTGGCAGCAGGTGATCCCCTACACCGACCGGCTGAACTACTGCTCGTCGTTCATCAACAACGTCGGCTACTGCCGGGTGGTCGAGCGGATGCTGGGCGTCGAGGCGCCGCCGAAGGCGGTGTGGGCGAGCACCATCCTCTCCGAGTTCAGCCGCATCATGGACCACTGCGTCTGCAACGGCACGACGCTGGTCGACACCGGCGGGTTGACCAACTTCTGGTACCTGTTCCAGATCCGCGAGGAGGTCTACTCGCTGCTCGAGCGCTGCTTCGGCGCCCGGCTGACCGTCTCCGGCACGCGCATCGGCGGGCTGATGCACGACCTGCCGCCGGAGTTCGAGGCGATGTGCCGCCGGCTCCTCGACTACGTCCCGCCGCGAGTGGCCGACGTCGAGAAGCTGATCGACAAGAACCGCATCTGGCTCGACCGCGCGGTCGGGGTGGCGGCGATCTCCGGCGCCGACGCCGTCGACTGGGGCTGGACGGGTCCCTGCCTGCGCGCCTCGGGGGTCGCCTACGACGTGCGCCGCGCCCGGCCCTACGACCTCTACCCGACGCTCGACTTCGAGGTGCCGGTGCTCCACGGCGGCGACGTCTACGACCGCTACAAGATCCGCATGCTGGAGATCCGCGAGTCGCTGTCGATCATCCGCCAGCTCCTCGACCGCGGCATGCCGGAGGGGCCGGTGATCGTCGACGACCCGCACGTCGCGCTGCCCCCCAAGGACGCCGCCTACAACCAGATGGAGTCGATGATCTACCACTTCAAGCTGATCATGGACGGCATCCAGGTGCCGGCCGGCGAGCGCTACGGCTGCGTCGAGGGCGCCAACGGCGAGCTCGGCTTCTACTGCGTGTCGGATGGCGGCGGCAAGCCCTACCGGGTGCGCTGCCGGCCGCCCTGCTTCCCGATCTTCTCGACCTTCCCGCAGCTGATCAACGGCGGCTCGGTCTCCGACTCGATCATCACCCTGGGCGGCCTCAACGTCATCGCCGGAGAGCTGGAACGATGAGCGAAACGCTGCCCACCGAGTCGACCCGGCCGATCGGTCCGCACCCGACCGAGGTCCACCCGCGTCCCTACAGCGTCGCCGAGCGGCTCTACCTGCCGCTCGTCTCCGGCTTGTGGGTGACGCTCAAGCACTTCTTCGGCAACCTCACCGGGCGGCGCAAGAGCCCGATCGTCGAGTACCCCGAGGTGCGCCGCGACTACAGCCACCGCTACCGCGGCCACCACATCCTGACCACCCGCCCCGACGGCTCGCTCCGCTGCGTCGCCTGCTACCTGTGCGCCACCGCCTGCCCGGCCGACTGCATCCACATCGAGGCCGGCGAGCACCCCGACGAGAACATCGAGAAGTACCCGCTGGTCTACGAGATCGACATGCTGCGCTGCATCTTCTGCGGCTACTGCGTGGACGCCTGCCCGGAGGAGGCGATCATCATGTCGAACGACTACGACATGGCGTACTTCGACCGCGAGCAGTCGATCGCCGGCATCGCCGAGCTCCAGCGCCCCTACAGCTTCAACCCCGAGCGCCTGGGCTACCGCCCCTTCTTCCCCGAGGAGGCCCCGAAGCGCGACCGCATGCGCCGCGAGGCCTTCGACCTCGTCGCCGAGGCGAAGAAGCGGGCGGCGGAGGAGCGGGTCGAGGCGGGGTAGTCGCGCCGAGGCGTGGATGGAGCGAGCCTACGGCAACCGCGCGGGCAACTCCGGAGTGGTGGCCTACGAGCTGCGGGACGACGGCATCGTCGTTCGCTTCCGCAACCGCCCGAAGCGCTACCTCTACACCGAAGAGGTCCCCGGTCGCGAGGCGCTTCATCTTCGCCACGTCCTCGCGAC
>DATABP010000248.1:0-2295 GCA_036259515.1 Thermoanaerobaculia bacterium
CGGCTCGGGGAAGACGACGCTGCTCCGCATCCTCGCCGGCGTCCTCGAGCCGTCGGCGGGGGAGGTGGAGGTGCTCGGCGTGCGGCGGCCGGCGAGGAGCGGCGGCGCCGCCCGCCGGGCGCTGCGCCGCGGGACGAGCTACCTCTCCCAGGACCCGGCGCTCGACCCCGAGATGACCGGCGGCGAGACGCTGGCGTTGGCGGCGGCGCTCTACGGCCTGCCGCGGCGGGCGCGGCGGCGGCGCGTCGCCGAGCTGGCGGCGGGCTTCGGGCTCGACGGCCACCTCGGGCGGCGGGTGAGCGCCTGGTCGGGCGGCCTCAAGCGCCGGCTCCACCTCGCCGCCGGCCTGGTCCACGACCCCGAGCTCCTGCTCCTCGACGAGCCGACCGCCGGCCTCGATCCCGAGGGCACGCGCCGGCTGTGGGCGGACCTCGCGGCGCGGGCGGCGCGCGGCGGCGCGGTGGCGATCGTCAGCCACGATCTGCCGGCGGTCGAGCGCCACGCGGCGCGCGTCGCGCTGCTCGACCGTGGGGCGCTGGTCGCCTGCGGTCCGCCCACCGAGGTGCGGAGGCTCGGCGACGGCACCACCGCGCCCGACCTCGGCGAGGCCTTCCGTCGCCGTACCGGCCGTCCGCCGGAGGACCTCCTGCCGCCGCCGCCGAGGGGAAGGCGATGAGCGGGCCCGACGTCGCCTGGCAGCTCGCCCGGCGGACGACGAAGAGCACCCTGCGTCGCCCGGTGCTGCTCAGCTTCTCCTTCGTCCAGCCGCTCGTCTGGATGCTCTTCTTCGGCTTCCTCTTCCACCGCTACGAGCTCCTCGGCCTGCCGGCGGCGGTCACCTACCTCGACTTCCTGGCCCCCGGCGTCTGCGCGATGACCGTGCTCTTCGGCGCCTCGCAGTCCGGGGTCGGGTGGATCCGCGACGTCCACACCGGCTTCCTGCCGCGCATGCTGCACACCCCGGCGAGCCACCACGCGCTCCTCGCCGGCAAGCTGGCCGCCGACGTGGCGCGGCTCCTGGCGCAGGCGGCGGTTGTCCTCGCGCTCGCCCTGGCGCTCGGCGCGCGGCTCCACCCGGACTGGAGCGGCCTGCCCGCCGCCGTCCTCTGCCTGGCCCTCTTCGCCCTCGCCTTCTCCAGCCTGTCTTGCGCGCTGGCTCTGCGCACCCGCGCCCAGGAGGCGATGGCGGCGTTCGTCCACCTGGTCAACCTGCCGCTCCTCTTCACCAGCACCGCGCTGGTGCCGGTCCGCCAGATGCCCGACTGGCTGGCCGCCGCCGCCCGCTGGAACCCGCTGACGCTGACCGTCGACGCCTGGCGGGGCGCGCTGCTCCTCGCCGAGGCGCCGAGCCCGGCGCGGCAGGTCCTGCCGCTGGCGGCGCTGGCGGCGGCGCTCTACGCCCTGGCGGCGCGCGAGATGCGGCGTGCCGGAGCGCTCTATTGACCACCCCGGGCCGCGGCGGCCCGAGTTCAGGAGGCCCGACGTGAAGCTCTTCCTGGTCCCCCTCCTCATGCTCCTGGCGAGCTGTCTGATGGCGCTCGCCTGGCTCGGCCATCTCCGCTTCCGCGACAGCATCGGCTTCTGGACCGCCCTGGCGGCGAGCTGGGCGATCGTGCTCCCGGAGTACGCCCTCAACGTCGCCGCCACCCGCTACGGCCACGGCACCTTCAGCGGCGCCCAGATGGCGACCTTCCACCTCGCCTTCGGCGTCGTCGCCGTCGCGTTCGTCTCGCGCTTCGTGCTCGGCGAGCGTCTGACTCCGACCCAGCTCGTCGGCTTCGCGCTCCTCGCCGTGGCGACGGTGCTGATCTGCCATCCGCAAGCGGCCGGGCGCGCCGAAGCCGGCGCCGTCGAGTCGCCCGCCCAGCACGGGCGCCGGCCGGTGGGGTCGCTGCTCTCCGGAGACCCGGCGGCGCGGGGCTGACGGCGGCGTTCGCGGGGTTCGTCACCCTCGCCGGGGTGGCGGACGCGGCGTTCGCGCGATCCGACGCCTTCGCCACGGGCGCGAACACCGGTTCGCGCGAATCCGTCGCCTTCGCCGGGGTGGCGGACGCGACGTTCGCGTCATGCGACGCCTTCGCCGGGGTGGCGAACGCGACGTCGGTGATTTTCGTCGCCTTCGCCACGCGGGCGAACGCGACGTTCCCGCGATCCGTCGCCTTCGCCGGGGGTGGGAACGATCCGTAGGAGGAGATCGATGCGTGCTCGGGTGCTGCGAACGGCTCGTGTCTCGCGTCCGTCCCCGCGTTCCCCAGCGATCGTGAAACCAGGACGAGGGCGGCGGGCCTTTGCGGC
>DATABP010000249.1:0-3818 GCA_036259515.1 Thermoanaerobaculia bacterium
GAGGCCGCCGCCGAGCCGGCGGTGGGGCTTCTCCTCACCGGCGCCGCGCCGCGCCGCCCGCTCGCCGAGCCGGAGGCCGCCGTGCCCGTCGTGCCCATCCCGGCGCTCCCGGTGTGGACCGACGCGGTGCCGCGCCGCTTCCGCTACGCCACCGTCGCCGGCCTCTCGGCGCTCGCCGCCGCCGAGGTGATGCCGGTCGACCCGGGCGCCGCGTCGCTCCTTCCTGCGCCTTCGCCGGCGATCCCCTCACCGCTCCTCGGCCTCGACCCGCCGCTCCACATCACGCCGGCCGAGCGGGCGGTGCGGCGGCGGATCGACGGCGTCGAGGCGCCGTGACGGCGGCCGGGGGGTAGCGTGGCGGGGAGCTCGGGCTCAGGCCCGCCGGTGGAGCAGCATCTCGGGCGCCAGCTCCAGCGCGTCGCGGGCGTCGCCGGGGGGGAAGATCGCGAGCTCGCGCTGCGCCGCCTCGGCGTGGCCGCGGGCGATCTCCGCCGCCTCGCCCAGGGTGCCGGCGGCGGCGACCATCTCCAGCACCTGCTCGGCCGTGGTGCGGCGGAAGTCGCCGTCCTCGAGCACGTGCTCGACCAGCCGCCGGCGCACCGCGTCGAGGCGGGGGAGCAGCAGGATCAGCGGCAGGGTGAGCTTGCCCTCCTTGAGGTCGGAGAGCACGGGCTTGCCGAGCTCCTCGCGGCGGGCGGTGAAGTCGAGGAGGTCGTCGACGATCTGGAAGCAGAGGCCGAGGTGGCGGCCGTAGCGGGCGAGCGCGGGCTCGGCCTCCGGGCGGCGCGGCGCCATCAGCGCCGGCACCGAGCAGGCGGCGGAGAAGAGGTGGGCGGTCTTCCGCTCGATGACGGCGAAGTACTCCTCGACGCCGACGTCGGCGGCGCCCAGCCGCTCGAGCGCCATCAGCTCGCCCTCGACCATCCGCCGCGTCGCACCGACCAGCCGGCGCACCACCTCGAGGCGGTCGTGGTCGAGCGCCTTCTCCATCGCCAGGGCGTAGATCCAGTCGCCGAGGAGCACCGTCTTGTGGTTGCCCCACAGGCGGTTGACCGTCGCCCGGCCGCGGCGCACGTCGGCGTGGTCGATGATGTCGTCGTGGATCAGCGTCGCGGTGTGGATCAGCTCGACGACCGCCGCGTAGGTGACCTCCTCGTCGGAGTCGTGGCCGAGCATGCGCGCGGCGAGGAGCAGGAGCGCCGGCCGCACCCGCTTGCCGCCGCCGTCCGACAGGTACGCCCCCGCCTCGCGGATGAACGGCACGTCCGAGCCCAGGCTGGCGCGGAAGATCGCCTCGGTCGCCTCCAGCTTGTCGGCGACCAGGGCGAGGATCGCCGCCGTCGACGGCGGGGCGACCGGATCGCCGGGCGGCGGCTCCGGCGCGGCCAGCGGGCGGACGAGCCCGGTCATCGCCGCTCCCTCATCGCCCGCCGCTCGCGGCGTCGCCGGCGCTCATGGCTCCCGCACCGGGTCGAACTCCTTGACCTCGACCAGCCGGCCGTCGCGGAAGTCGAAGCGCCGGCCGCGCGCGAAGTACCACCAGCTCTCGGCGGCGCCGGCGATCTCCACCCGGTCGGGCCGGCCGAGCTGCTGGTGGACGCGCTCCTCGTCGGCGCTGTCGACGGTGGCGAGGAAGCGGCGGAGGCTGTGGACGAACTCGGCGTTCTCGACCACCACCGGCACCGCCACCTCGGCGTCGCGGCCGAGGCGGCGGGTGATCTCGGTGCGCTGGAGCACCTGGAGCTCCTCGCCGCCCGCGGCGGTGCGCACCGGCACCCCCACGACGATCTCGAAGTGGTTGTAGTAGCCGTCCCACGGCCAGCGCAGCGCGTAGCCGCCGGAGGCGTCGGTCGCCGCCGCCACCCGCGCCGTGTCGCGCAGCACGGCGCGGAGCTGCCGCAGGCTGAACACCGCCCGCGAGGCCTCGAGCACCACCCGCACGTCGTCGAGCGGCCGGCCCTCCTCGTCGGTGACGATGCCGCGGACGTGGACCGGCGTGCCGGTCTCGAGCCGCGCCTGGGCGGCCGGCGCGACGGCGAGCGCGAGGAGGGCGGCGAGGGCGAGGACGGCGGCGGGAAGGGGACGACGGCTCACGACGGGGGACCTCAGATCGAGCGGTAGTTGGTGAAGGAGACGGGGACGTCGAGCTCCATCCCCTTGACGAGGGCGATGACCTTCTGGAGGTCGTCGCGGTTCTTGCCCGAGACGCGCACCGAGTCGCCCTGGATCGAGCCCTGGACCTTGAGCTTGAGCTTCTTGATCTCGGCGACGATCGCCTTCGCGGTCTCGCCGGGGATGCCCTGCTGGAGCTCGATCCGCTGCCGCGCCCGTCCGCCCGAGGCCGGCTCCACCTTCCCCGGCCGCAGGGCCTTGAGGTCGACCCCGCGGCGTACCAGCTTGCCCTTGAGCACGTCGAGCGCCTGGCCGAGCGTGTACTCGTCGGACGCCTCGGCGACGATCGCCCCGCCCTTGTCCTCGAGGTCCAGCCGCGCGTCGGCGTTCTTGAGGTCGTAGCGGGTGACCACCTCGCGCCGCGCCTGGTCGACGGCGTTGCGCACCTCCTGGAGGTCCACCTCGGAGACGATGTCGAAGGAGTTCTCGGCCGCCATGGGATTCGGGGTAGAGGTCGTCGCGCCGGCGCTTCCGGCGCGGCGGTCATTCTACATGGCGGTCCGGCGGCGGGGGGGCGTCTACTGCTCCTGGAAGCGCACGCCCCGCGGCGGGTCGAAGGTGGAGTCGCCGGAGAGGCGGCGGTAGTCGGAGATGGCGAAGCGGGTGGCGTTGCCCTCGCGGTCGCGGTAGGAGAGGCCGACCAGGCGGTCGGCGGCGGGATCGACGAGGAGGCTCGCCGCGGCGATCGTCTCGACGCGGCGGCGCGGCACCAGCTCGATCTCGACGCGGCCGTTCGCCGCCCGCTTCTGGGTCGCCCGGTAGCGGGTCTTGAGCTCCTCGACGCCGAGGAGCAGGAGGTCGAGGCCGGGCTCCTCCTCGCGGTCGATGGTGTAGCGGCGGCCGGCGCGGTCCTCGGCGTTCCAGTAGTGCGCCACCTCGCCGCAGAGGAGGAAGGTCTTGGCGTACGGCTTCCGGTAGTCCCAGCGCAGGCAGTCGGGGAGCGAGAGCGCCATCGTGCCGCTCTCCGTCTCGCCGGAGGAGAAGCCGGCCGGCACGTAGGTCTGGCTGAACGCCGCCTGGGTGGGGCCGGCGGCGACCAGGCTGTCGCGCACCGCGTCGAGGGTGGCCCAGGGGTCGCTCTGGGCCTGCGCCAGGGCGGCCACGAGGAGGATCGGCAGGGGGAGGATCGTCGCTCGCTGGGGTCGTCGCATGGTGTCGCTCCTCTCTCCGCGGCCGGCGCGAAGGGCCGCGCCGCCCGCCCTGGTGCAAACAGGGGGCCGCCGCGGCGGCTTCCCGCGCCTTTCCCCCACCGACCAACGCGCGGCGCCCCTGGTGCGTCTTAGAGTGTGTGGATCACGCCCTGGGACTGCCGATGAGCGTCGACGAGGCCGGATCGGCCGCCGGGGAGCGGCTGGCGGCGCTCTTCGAGCGTCACCACCTGCGCCTCTGGCGGCTGGCGCGGCGGATGGCCGCCGACGCCGACGAGGCCGGCGACCTGGTGCAGGAGACCTTCCTCCGCGCCGCCCGCCACGCCGCCCGCCTGCCCGCCGGCGACGGCCCCGCCGAGGGCTGGCTGGTGCGCACGCTGGTCAACCTGTGCCGCGACCGCGGGCGGCGGCTCGGCGTGCGGCGGGCGCGGCGCGAGGAGGCGAACGTCTCCCTGGCGGCCGACCGCGTGGCGGCCTCCGGATCGGTGGCCGCCACGC
>DATABP010000250.1:0-2604 GCA_036259515.1 Thermoanaerobaculia bacterium
CCGGCCAGCAGCAGGGCGCGGACCCCCTCGGCCCGCCAGTCGCGCCGGTAGAGGGCGGTCAGCTCGTCGATCATCGCGGGCGCCAGCGCGTTGGCGCGCTCCGGCGCGTCGAGGGCGACCCACAGGAGGTCGTCCTCGCGCCGCACCCGGAGGGTGGCAGGGCTCGACCCGCCGCCGCTCACCGCCGCACCAGCTCGTCGGGGACCTCGACCATCAGTGCCAGGAGGCCCTGGGCGTGCGTCTTGCCCTGGGCGTCGGTCTTCAGGCTCTCGGTGCCGCCGCCGCCCAGCGAGTCGTGGAGGATGAAGTTGAAGGCGTTGAGGTTCGGCACCTCGAAGCGCTCGACCGGCCCGCGGCACACCTCCCGGAAGTGCTCCTTCACCCGCTCGGCGGTCACCTCGCGCGCGAGCACCCGGTAGAGCTCCGGAGAGTCGGCGATCAGCCCGACGTTCGAGGCGTCGCCCTTGTCGCCCGAGCGGGCGTGGGCGACGCGCGAGAGCGGCACCCTCACGACTCCTCCACCGTCACCACGATGTGCCGCTCGACCTCCTCGCGGGCGAGGAGCGCCGGCCAGTAGGCGACGATCTCCTGCGCCTTCGGCCGCCCGCCGGCGAAGCCGGTCACCCCCGGCGGGCCGGCGGTGATCAGGGGCGCGATCTCCTTGCCGAAGCGGTCGACCTTGGCGCGGTCGGCGTCGCGCACGCCGAGCCGCAGCACCACCTCCGGCGGATCGTCCGGCGCCGGCAGCACGCCGGGGAGGCAGGCCCCGGTGCCCAGGAGCTCGACCTCCTTCTGACCCTCCTCGAAGGTCACCCCGGCGCGCTCCAGCCGCTTCCACACCACGTCGGCGGCGAGCCGCGCCTTGTCGACCGCGCGCGGGCCGGAGAGCGTGATCTGCCCCGTCGCCTTGTAGCCCGCGAGATAGGAGGCGGAGATCTTGAGCGTCCCCGTGCGCGGCCGCCCGGCGATGCCGGAGACGCGCACCCGGTCGCGGCCGTCCTGCTCCAGCCGGATGGTGGTGAAGTCGGCGACCACGTCCGGCGTCACGTAGGCCGACGGCGTCGACATCTCGTAGAGGAGCTGCTCGGCGACGGTGTCGACGGTGACCATGCCGCCCGTCCCCGGGTGCTTGGTGACCACGAAGCTGCCGTCCTCGGCCGCCTCGACGATCGGGTAGCCGACGCCGGCGAGGTCCGGCACCTCCCACCAGCGGCTGAAGTTGCCGCCGGTGCACTGGGCGCCGCACTCGAGGACGTGCCCGGCGATGGTGCCGGCGGCGAGGCGGTCCCAGTCCTCCTCGCCCCAGCCGTGCTCGTACGCGAGCGGCGCCAGCGCCAGCGCGGTGTCGGTGACGCGGCCGCAGAGCACGACGTCGGCGCCCTGCTCCAGCGCCTCGATCACCGGCCGGGCGCCGAGGTAGGCGTTGGCGCTGGTCATGCGGTCGACCACCGGCGCGATCGGCTCGCCGGTGTCCATGTTCGCCAGCTCGTGGCCGGCGGCGACCAGCTCGGGCAGCCGCGGCAGGAGGTCGTCGCCCTCGACCACCCCCACCCGCAGGCCGCGCACCCCGAGCTCGCGCGCCACCTCGAAGATGCGCGCGCGGCAGGCGCGCGGGTTCAAGCCGCCGGCGTTCGACAGGATGCGCACGCCGCGCTCCTTGACCTCCGGCAGCACCCGGCGCACGAAGTCGACGAAGTCGGTGGCGTAGCCGAGCCGCGGGTCCTTCAGCTTCTGCCGCATCATGATCGACAGGGTGACCTCGGCGAGGTAGTCCATGCCGATGTAGTCGATCGGCCCGCCGCGCAGGAGCTCGACCGGAGCGTCGACGTTGTCGCCCCAGAAACCCTGCCCGTTGCCGACCCTGACGGTGCGCATGACGGCCCGGAGCGTAGCATGCCGCGGCGCGGAAAATGCAGGCGAAAAGGCCGGCGAAACCGGCCCGGCGCGGACACCGGAAGGCGACCGGCGGGGCGGCTGCGACAGAGAGAGCGCGACAGGAGAAGGGACGGAGAAAGAGAGTGCGGGAGGAAGGGCGATGGCGCGCGAGCGGGAGCTGATCGACGGCCTCAACGAGGACCTGTCCTACGAGTACGCGGCGGTGATCACCTACCGCACCTACGCCTCGCTGGTGCAGGGCCAGTGGCGGGTCGAGCTGCGAGGCTTCTTCGAGGCGGAGATCGCCGACGAGCTGGGCCACGCGCAGCTCCTCGCCGACAAGATCGTCGCCCTGGGCGGCACGCCGACCACCGAGGCCGCTCCGGTCAAGGCGGCCACCACCGCCCGCGAGATGCTGGAGAACACCCTGGCCGACGAGATCGCCACCATCGAGCGCTACGTCGCCCGCCGCAAGCTCGCCGAAGCGCTCGACGAGTACGGGCTGGTCGTCGACCTCGACGACGTGATCCGCGACGAGACCAAGCACCGCGACGAGATCCAGATGATCCTCCGGCGCTGGGACGAGGGCTGATAAACTACGCCCATGCGCAAGCACGCCGTCCACGCGCTCGCCCTCGCCGCGGCGAGCGCCGTGGACGCCGATCAGCGGCACGCCCTCATTCAGAGCGCCTTGGACGATCGGGCCGCGATGGTGCGTTATGAGGCGGT
>DATABP010000251.1:0-1646 GCA_036259515.1 Thermoanaerobaculia bacterium
CCGGAGCCCCCGAGGCTCCCCGGCGCCGACGCACTCCCTGCGCGCGCCCAACCGATCGGAGAGACGTCTTCGTGACACGAAGAATGCTGATCAACGCGCAGGCTCGCGAAGAGCTGCGCGTTGCCATCGTGGACGGCGACCGCCTGGAGGACTACCAGGTCGAGGTGGCCGAGCGCGGATCGACCCGCGGCAACATCTACCGCGGCACGATCGCGCGCATCGAGCCCTCGCTGAACGCCGCCTTCATCGACTACGGCGCCGAGCGCCACGGTTTCCTGCCCATCCAGGACGTCGTCCCCGACGCCTGGTACCGCCAACCCGCCAACGGCGACAAGAAGCCGCGCATCGAGGAGGTGCTCGAGCGCAACCGGCCGATCGTCGTCCAGGCGGTCAAGGAGCCGGAGGCCCAGAAGGGCGCCGCCCTGACCACCAACCTCTCCTTCGCCGGCCGCTATCTCGTGTTCACCCCGTTCGACGACACCCGCGGCGTCTCGCGCAAGGTCGAGGACGAGGAGGCGCGCCGCCGGCTCAAGGACCAGGTCCACAAGCTGGAGATCCCCGACGGCGCCGGCGTCATCGTGCGCACGGCCGCGATCGACCAGACCAAGGCCGCCCTCGCCCGCGACCTCGCCGCGCTCCTCCGCCTGTGGAAGCGGGTGGGCACCGAGGCGCGGAGCGGCAAGGGCGTCAAGCTGATCTACAGCGACCAGGACCTCATCCTCCAGGCGCTGCGCGACTACCTCGACCCGACGATCGAGGAGATCCTGGTCGACGACGACGACGCCTACCAGCGCGCCGAGGAGTACCTCAAGTCCTTCCTCCCCCGCGGCGGCAACAAGCTGGTCCGCTACACCGACCGCGAGCCGCTCTTCTCCCGCTACGGCCTCGAGCCGCAGATCGACGACATCCACCAGCGGCGGGTGTTCCTGCCCTCGGGCGGCTCGATCGTCATCGACCGCACCGAGGCGCTGACCGCGATCGACGTCAACTCCGGCCGCTCGACCAAGGCGGCGACCCAGGAGCAGACGGCGGTCGACACCAATCTCGAGGCGGCGGTGGCGGTGGCGCGGCAGCTCCGGCTGCGCGACATCGGCGGCCTGGTGGTGGTCGACTTCATCGACATGCGCGCCCTCCGCAACCAGAAGAAGGTGGAGAAGGCGCTGCGCGAGGCGATGAAGGCCGACAAGGCGCGCGCCTCGGTGGGGCGGATCAGCGAGAACGGGCTGCTGGAGATCAACCGGCAGCGCATCCACCAGGCGCTGGCGCTGCGCACCCACCGCACCTGCCCCGCCTGCGACGGCACCGGGCGCGTCCCCAGCCCGGAGATGATCGGGCTCAACCTCCTGCGCCGCATCGAGGCGCGGGCGGCGACCGCGGCGCTCGAGAAGGTGCGCATCGCGCTCCACCCCGAGCTCGCCGAGACGATCCACAACGGCCGCCGCAAGGAGCTCGCCGCGCTCGAGCAGGAGTTCGGGATGCGGATCGAGATCGTCGCCTCGCCGCGCCTCAACCTCCGCGAGCAGGAGGTCGAGTGGATCAAGCGCGAGGCTGGCGACGCGCGGCCGGCGGCGGCGCCGGTGGTGCCGGTGCGCGCGTCGCAACTCACCGAGCCGCGGCCGCCGGCGCCGGAGCGACGGCCGGCGCGG
>DATABP010000252.1:0-1621 GCA_036259515.1 Thermoanaerobaculia bacterium
GGTCGCCGGCAGCCGCCGCGCCGAGCTCGCGCCGCCGTCCCCGCCGCCGGAGGAGCGCCGCCGCGAGCGCCGCCACCACCAGCGCCCACACCGCGGTGCACACCCAGAAGAAGACCCACCACAGCCCGGCGATCGACGCCGCCTCGGGCGCCGCCGGGTCGAGCGCGCGGGGGAGGCGGCAGCCGGCGAGGAGGCCGGCGGCGGCGAGCGTGGCGGCCGCTGCGCGGAGACGCCGGCCGCTCACGGCGACGGGCTCCGCTCGCCACGGAGGGCCTCCGGCTCCTCGCGGAGGAGCTCCGGCTCGGCGACCTGCATCTGGTCGGCGCGTCCGGGCGCGGCGTCCGTCCGCACCATACCGCTCATCGACTGCACGTAGGCGACGAGCTGCCAGATCTGGTCGCCGGGCACCAGGGTGCCGAAGGCGGGCATGCCGTTCGGCCGCCCCTGGGCGATCGAGGCGTAGATCTCCTCGGCGTGGCTGCCGTAGATCCACTCCGCGTCGAGGAGCGGCGGCCCCATCCCGCCGCCGCCGTTGGCGTGGCAGCCGTTGCAGTTGTACCAGGAGAAGAGGCGCTTGCCCTGGGCGATCCCCCAGGCGTTGTGGCGGTAGGGGCCGGCGAGCTCGGGATCGGGCCGGGTCGGCCCCGGGCTCAGCGAGGAGAGGCGCACCGCCTGCCGCGCCGTCTCCGCCGAGGGGATCGAGCGGACGGCGCGGTCCTCGCGGTCGCAGCCGGCGAGGAGCGCGGCGGCGGCGAGCGTGCCGGTGAGGAGGGTTCGCCTCATCCCGCGCCTCCCGCCGCCGGCCGGTCGAGCCGCGGCACGCCGTAGTCGGCGAGGATGGTGTCGATCTCCCCCCGCCGCGCGGCGATCGCCCGATCGAGCCGGTCGCGCAGCGCCTCGTCGCCGCGGCGCACCCCCATCGCCACGTCGAAGACGAAGGGCAGGAACGGCAGGTCGATCTCGGGCGAGACCGGCACGATCGGGAGCGGCGGCTCCTGGCGCGCCGCCCAGTAGCCGGCGAGCGGCCCCCACACCACCGCCAGGTCGACCTCGCCGCGCCCGACCGCGCGGACGATCTCCGCCGGCGGGCTCTCCTCGCGGTAGTCGCCGTAGACCGGGTAGCCGCGCACGTTGCCGATCACCCCGCGGGCGGCGAGCGCGTGCGCCGGCGGCGTGTTGGTGTAGTCGTCGCCGATGAGCTGCACGCCGACGAGGAGCCGCCGGAGCGCCGGGTCGTCGAACGAGCGCACCGCCGCCGCCGCCGTCCCAGGGCGGGCGACGAAGACGTAGGCCGAGCGGTAGTAGGGCGCGGTGACCAGCGCCATGTCGGTGCTCGACGGCAGCCCCGGCACCACGTCGCACAGCCCGGCGCGGAGCGTGTTGCGCAGGAAGCCGCGGCGCTGCGCCCACCAGGTGGTCTCCACCGTCGTGCCCAGCTCCTCGGCGAGCACCTCCACGATGCGGTTCTCGAAGCCGGTGCCGCGGCGGTCGGAGAAGGGCAGGTTGTTGGGGTCGGCGCAGACGCGCAACGGGCCGTCGGGATCGGCCGGCGGGGCGACCTCGGCGGCGGGGGAGGCGGGCGGCCAGGGCGGGCGCTCGTCGAGGTCGGCGGGAAGGCTCG
>DATABP010000253.1:0-2827 GCA_036259515.1 Thermoanaerobaculia bacterium
CGGCGCCGCCCCGGCCGGCGACGAGGCGACCGACGCGGCCGCCGCCGCCGAGCTGCGCGGCGAGGCCTGGTGGCGCGGCCGCGCGAGAGAGATCCGCGAGGAGTGGCGGCGCACCCTCGACGAGATCGAGGAGCTCGAGACCGCCGCCGCCGACCTCCGCTGGCAGTTCTACGCCGAGGACGACCTCTGGGTGCGCGACGGACAGGTGAAGCCGGAATGGGATCGCGTGCTCGACCGGTTGAGCGAGGCGCGGAACGACCTCGCCACCTTCCCGCGCCGGCTCGAGGAGCTGCGCGAGGAGGGACGGCGCGAGGGCGCGCTGCCGGGCTGGCTGCGCGAGGGGATCGAGCTCGAGCCGGCCGCCGGCGAGCTCCCCGACGCCACGGCCGACGCCGCCGAGCCGGTCGAGCCGCCCGAGGTCGACGAAGGACCGCCAGGAGAGCCACGGTGACGATCGACGTCCTGCCCTCGGCCGCGCCGCCGCGCCGCTTCTTCATCGAGACGTGGGGCTGCCAGATGAACGAGCTGGACAGCCAGCGCATGGCCGGCCTCCTGATGCAGCAGGGGATCCTGCCCACCCGCGAGCCGGACGAGGCGGACGTGCTGCTTCTCAATTCGTGCAGCGTTCGCGACAAGGCTGAGAACAAGGTCTACTCGCGGCTCGGCGAGCTGCGCCGCTTCAAGGACGGCCGGCCGGAGGTGATGATCGGCCTCTGCGGCTGCGTGGCGCAGCAGGCCGGCGAGCGGGCGCTGGCGCGGGTGCCGGAGCTCGACTTCGTGCTCGGCCCGGCGCGGGTGGGCGAGCTGCCGCGGGTGATCGAGCGGCGGCGCGGCGGCGAGCGGGTGGTCGCCACCGGCTTCCCCGACGAGCGCCGCTACGAGTTCGACTCGATCTCGCGGCAGGGCGAGTACAAGGGGATGGTGACGATCATCGAGGGGTGCAACAAGCGCTGCACCTTCTGCATCGTGCCGTCGACCCGCGGCCCGGAGCGCAGCCGCCCGCTGGCCGAGGTGCTCGCCGAGGTGCGCCACCTCCTCGACTACGGCTTCGTCGAGATCGAGCTCCTCGGTCAGACGGTCAACCACTGGCGCGAGCCGGGAGCGGGGGAGGGCGGCCCGGACTTCGCCGACCTGCTCGAGGCGGTGGCGACGCTGCCCGGGGTCCGGCGGCTGCGCTTCGTCACCTCCTACCCGCGCGACTTCAGCCAGCGCATGGTCGACCAGCTCCGCCGCCACCCCAACCTCTGCAACTACCTCCACCTGCCGGTGCAGTCGGGCTCGGACCGTGTGCTGCGCCGGATGGGACGTGGCTACACGGTGGGGGAGTACCGCGACCTCGTCGACCGCCTGCGCACGGCGCGTCCGGACCTGGCGCTCTCGACCGACCTCATCGTCGGCTTCCCGGGCGAGACGGAGGAGGACTTCCGCGAGACGGTGGCGCTGGTCGAGGCGGTCGGGTTCTCGCAGGTCTTCGCCTTCAAGTACTCGCCGCGGCCGTTCACCGCCGCGCCGCGGCTCGACGGACGGGTGGCGGACGACGTCGCCTCGCGGCGGCTCCAGGAGCTGTTCGCGGCGCAGGGCGAGATCCAGCACCGCCTCAACCGCGAGCTGGTCGGCGGCACCCGCGAGGTGCTGGTCACCGGCTGGGGCAAGCAGCCGAACACCCAGACCGGGCGCACCACCTGCCACCGGGTGGTCAACTTCCGGGTGCCGGACGGCGCCGCCGTGCCGCTCGGGCGGCTGGCGCCGGTGGCGATCGAAGAGGCGCTGCCGCACAGCCTCCTCGGCCGCCTCGCCCCGGCCGCCTGAGCGCCGACCTCGGCAGCGGCGGCCGGAGCGGCGGCCTCGGGTCCGGCTCGACCCCGTCCCGCCTCAACCCCAGCGGCAGAACGGGCGCAGCACGCCCTCGTCGGCCACCGCGATCTCGCGCCGACCGAGATCGATCCACAGCTCGCCGTCGGCGCGGCCGATCGGCGACAGCTCCACGCGGCCGCCGTCGAGGCGGGCCTGGAAGTCCGCCACCTCGGTGCCGGCGAGGAGCAGCGTGGCGCGGCCGCGGTCGCGGCCGGCGGGGTCGACGTGGATCGCCACGTCGCTGTCGCGGTCGACGCAGCGGTAGACCTGGTCGAGCGCGCCGGAGGTCGGGGGCAGGCCGGCCATCGCGCAGCGCACCCGGAGCGACGAGACGTTGTCGTTGCCGATCCGGTTGTTGGCCAGCACCGGGTCGTCCTCGACGAGCGTCTCCTCGTCGCCGCGGAAGTCGGGGTGCTCGTAGAGGGTCACCGTACAGCCCTGCGGCACGCGGATCGAGCTCGCCGCGTCGTCGCGGAAGACGTCCGGGCGCAGGTCGCGCACGTCCTCGTAGAACACCGCCTGGCTGCCGCGGTACTCGGCGTCCGAGAAGAGCACCACGCCGTGCGGCCCGGTCGAGGCGCAGCGCACGCGCAGCGACGACACCCGGTCGTCGCGCACCTCGCTGCCGACCAGCGCCGACGAGTCGGCGGTCAGCGTCGTCCAGTCGCCGCGGTAGTTCGGGTGCTCGTAGAGGGTGGCGGTGCAGCCGGGGGCGACGCGGACGGAGCTCGCGCGGTCGCTCCCCAGCGCGGTGCCGGCGAGGTTCGCCACGTCGCCGGAGACCGACAGGGCCTCGCCGCGGAAGCCGTTGTGCTCGTAGAGGGTGACGCTCCCCTGCGCGGCGGCGGGGAGGGCGAGGCCGCAGGCGGCCAGGAACAGGATCAGTGGTCGGAGGATTCGCATCGCTTCGGTCCTCATCGGGAAGTTGGTTCATGGTGGGTGTCGGACCGTGGAGGGCCGCCCGCGGCGTCCC
>DATABP010000254.1:0-4846 GCA_036259515.1 Thermoanaerobaculia bacterium
GGCGCGCGAGGCGCGGCCCGACGATGGCCAGACGGAGGAGGGCGATGCCGCCGACACCACGGCGGCGGCACCCGCCGAGGACGCCCCCGCCGCGCCGGCCTCCGTCGACCCCGCACCTGCCGGCCCCGCCGCCGAGCGCGAGCTCCGCCTGGTCGTCGAGGGCGTCGTCGAGCACCAGGGGCGGGTGTTCGAGACCTTCCGCGTCCGCTTCCGGCCCGAGGCGCCCGCCGCGGCGCAGCCGGTGGTCCTGGTGGTCGACCGCGAGCTGCGGCCGAGCGCCCGCTACCTCCTGCGGCTGACCCTGCGCGACGAGGTCTCCGGCCGCGTCGCCCGCCTCGCCCGCGCCCTCGACGTGCCCGCCGAGCCGCGGCCGGAGGACGCCGCGCCGGTCGTCGAAGCGGCGCGGCCGGTGCCGCTCCCCGGCGACGTCCGCGCCACCCTCACCGGCCCCGACCACCTCCTCCTGGTGCCGCCGCAGGAGGGCGTGGTGCTCGGGCTGTGGCGCGCCGAGGCGCTGGTCGCCGGCTCCGGCATCGTGCGCGTGGAGTTCCTGGTCGACGGCGAGGTGCAGCTCTCCCGCAGCCGCCCGCCCTACACCGCCGAGCTGCGCCTCGACCCCACCCCGCGCGAGCAGGTGATCGCCGTCGTCGGCTACGGCGCGGACGGCGAGGTGGTCGCCCGCGACGAGGTGGTGGTCAACCAGCCGCGGGGCGCGCTCCGGGTGCGCATCGTCGAGCCCGCTCCCGACGCCCGCCTCGACGGCCGCGCCACCGTGCGCGCCGAGGTGACGGTGCCCGCCGAGCGGCGGGTCGACCGGCTGGAGCTGAGCCTCAACGAGGAGGCGTTCGCCGTGCTCGAGCGGCCGCCGTGGGAGGCCGAGGTCGAGCTGCCGCCGGGCGACCAGCCGGTCGTGCTCACCGCCGCCGTCTGGCTCGACGACGGCACCCGCGCCGAGCACGTGCGGGTGCTCAACGCGGCCGGCTACAGCGAGCAGCTCGACGTGTCGCTGGTCGAGCTCTACGTCGCCGCGGTCGATCGCCAGAACCGGCTGGTCGAGGGCCTCGTCGAGAGCGACTTCCGGGTGCTCGAGGACGGCCGGCCGCAGTCGGTGCGCCGCTTCGAGGAGGTGCGCGACATGCCGCTCGTCCTCGGCCTGGTGCTCGACGTGTCGGGATCGATGCAGTCGACGCTCGCCGACGCCGAGCGCGCCGCCACCGCCTTCCTGCGCGGCGTCGCCCGCCCCGGCGACCTCTCCTTCGCGCTCGCCTTCGCCGACCACCCGATGCTGCTGGTGCCGCCGACCGACGACGCCGAGGCGGTGGCCGACGCGCTCGCCGGGCGGCAGGCGTTCGGCGGCACGGCGCTCCACGACGCGGTGGTCACCGCCCTCTACAGCTTCCGCGGATTCGAGGGGCAGAAGGCGCTGATCCTCTTCTCCGACGGCGACGACACCGCCTCGGACGTGTCGTTCTCGGACGCCCTGGAGTACGCTCGCCGCATGAACGTCTCGATCTACCCGATCGGCTTCGGCGTCGGCCGCCTCGACGTGCCGCTGCGGCGCAAGCTCGACGAGCTGGCGACCTCCACCGGCGGCCGCAGCTTCTACGCCTCGGACGCCGGGCAGCTCGACGCGGTGTACGAGTCGATCGAGGCCGAGCTGCGGACGCGCTACCTCCTGGCCTACGCTCCGGAGCGCCCGGCCGGCGAGGGGGAGGGCGACGGCGACGACGGCGGCTTCCGCCGCGTCGAGGTCGAGATCGCGCGACCGGGGGTGTCGGCGAGGACGATCCGGGGGTACTACCCGTGAGCCGGCGCGCTCTCGCCGGCCTCGCGGCCGCGGCGGCGGTCGGGCTCGCCTTCGCCGCCGCGGCCCAGCAGCCGCCGCCGTCCGCCGCCCCCGCGCCGCCCACCGAGCTGACCTTCCCCCGCTTCAACGACGTCTACGAGCAGCCCGGCGCGGTGTCCGAGCCGCTCACCCGCGGCGGGGTGACCATCCGCCTGCGCTCGCCGGAGAACCACCTCGTGCTGCGCAGCCACCGGGTGCGGCTGGCGCCGCTCGGCGACGGCAGCCACTGGATCGAGCTGGTCGCCGACTTCGCCGGCCGCGGGCGGGTGATCGCCGACCTCGACTTCGGCAACGGCCAGCCGACGCGCTTCGAGGACGACGTGGTGCTGCCGCCGCAGACGCGCACGGTGATCGGCCGCGTGGTCATCGCGCTGGGCGAGAACGGCGACTACGAGGTGACGCCGGTCGAGCTGCCGGAGACGGTGTCGATCGCCTTCGAGTCGCAGCTCGCCGGCGGCCTGGGCGACCTCTGCCGCACGGTGTCGCTCCTCGCCGGGCTGGCGATCGACTGCGGCTCGATCGCCGCCGGGCTGACCACCGCGGCGATCCCGCTTCCGGCGCCCGGCGACACCTACCACCTCCCCGCCGACCGGCTGACCGCCGACGACCGCGCCCGCCTCGACGCCTACCTGGCGCGGGCCCGCGAAGGGGCCTGACCTTCCCCGTGGCCGGCCTGGCGCGGCGCGCGCCGCTGACCGTGGCGCTGCTCGTCGCCATCGGCCTCGCCTTCGCCGCCGAGCTGGCGCTCGGCTTCCTGGCCGGCGCCGGTCTCGCCGGGCCCACCGACCGCCGGGTGCTCGTCGCGCTCGGCGCCAACGTCTGGCCGCTCACCGCCGGCGGCGCCTGGCGGCTGGTGGCGAGCCTCTTCCTCCACATCGGCGTCTTCCACCTGCTGGTCAACTCGTGGGCGCTCTTCCAGCTCGGCGCGCTGTTCGAGACCTGGGTGGGCTCGACGCGGATGGCGATCGTCTACTTCGTCGGCGGCATCGCCGGCTCGGTGGCCAGCGTGTTCGTCACCCTCGCCGGCGGCCCGCGCATCTCGGCGGGGGCGTCGGGGGCGATCTTCGCCGTCCTCGGCGCGCTGATCGCCTTCCTCGTCCGCCGCCACGAGCGGCTGACCCCGCAGGCGAAGTCGCTCCTCGTGCAGCTCCTCTTCTGGGCCGGCCTCAACGTCTACCTCGGCTTCACCAGCGAGGCGATCGACAACGGCGGCCACCTGGGCGGCTTCGCGGTCGGGCTGGTCCTCGGCTTCTTCCTCCGCGAGCGCCGCCGCTACCGGCTGCCGCCGCCCGAGGCGGTGGCGTAGCGGGAAGCCGCGCGGCGGGAAGAAATCCCGCTCCGGCGGCGGTTGTCACGGATTCGGTGGCCGGCGCGTCCGCCCGCCGCCTTCCCCCGCGAAAGACGCCTGGAGACCTCGACGCCATGAGCTCGCGCCGCCGCTCGATCCGCCCGCTCTACTACTACACCGTCGAGGACGAGAACCTCCTCTCCGAGGTGTTCTCCGAGATGGGCGACGAGGTGTTCGCCGTCACCTACAAGGTGCGCGGCACCGACGACGTGTTCGTGATGACCGCCGACACCAAGGACGCGATGGACCGGCGCGACGTCCACTACAACCTCCTCGCCGAGGAGGACGGCTCGCGGATCGGCCTCTTCCACTCGCCGCTGTCGCGCGAGGAGCTCGCCGACTACGAGGACTCGCTCAAGGCGCTGGCGCTCGCCTGCCGCGCCATCGGCGTCGCCTGCGTCGGCGTCAACGGCGAGGGCAACCTCGGCTTCGACCTCTCCGGCGGCGCCAAGAAGTTCACCTACTTCACCGCCCCGGCCGGCCACACCTTCATCTTCCGGCTCTTCCAGGAGAAGGACGACGCCGTCGAGTTCCTCGACAAGCTGACGATGGGCGACAAGAAGGCGGTGGAGTGGGCCAAGGCCCTGCCGCTCGAGAGCTCGAAGGAGCTGACGAGCTACCACTAGGGGTCGGCCGCGATCGTCCGAGCACCCGCCGAGCCCCCGCCGCCGAGAGGCCGCGGGGGCTTCGTGCGTCTTAGACTCCGCCCGTGACCGTCCTCGGCGGCGAGCCCACCTACACCGTCTCCGCCCTCTGCGACGAGGTGCGCGCCTTCCTCGGCGAGGCGTTCCCGTCCGTCTGGGTGACCGGCGAGGTGCAGCGGTTCCGCGAGTCGCAGCGCGGGCACGCCTACTTCGAGCTGGTGGAGAAGGACGCCGCGGACGGGGTGTGCGGCAAGCTCGAGACGGTGATCTGGGCACGCGAGTGGGCGCGGGTGCGGCGGGTGCTGGCGGGCTCGGGGCAGCGGATCGAGGAGGGGGCGGCGATCCGCTGCCTGGGGCGGATCGACTTCTACGGCGTCGGCGGCCGCCTCCAGCTCGTGGTGCGCGAGGTCGACCCGGTGTTCACCCTCGGGCTCCTCGAGCGGCGCCGGCGGGAGACGCTGGCGGCGCTCGAGGCCGCCGGGCTCCTCGACGGGCAGCGGGCGCTGCCGCTGCCCGAGCCGCCGCTCTCGATCGCGCTCGTCACCTCGTACGGCAGCGCCGCCTACCACGATTTCCTCGCCACCCTCGCCGAGAGCGGCTACGGCTTCCGGGTGCTGGCGATCCACGCCTCGGTGCAGGGGCTGCGGGCGGAGCGGGAGATCGTCTCGGCGCTGGCGCTCGCCGGGCGCTCGGCGGTGGACTGCGTGGCGCTGGTGCGCGGCGGCGGGGCGCGGAGCGACCTCGCGGTGTTCGACAGCCGGGCGGTGGCCGAGGCGGTGGCGCGCGCGCCGCTCCCGGTGCTCACCGGCCTCGGCCACGAGATCGACGAGGCGATCGCCGACCGCGTCGCCCACCTCGCCGGGAAGACGCCGACCAAGGTCGCGGAGCTCCTCGTCGAGCGGGTGGCCGCCTGCGAGCGCGCTGCGGCGGAGGCGGCCGTGGCGCTGGCCCGCGCCGCCCGCGAGCGGCTGCGCGCCGGCGGCGAGCGGGTGGCCCACGCCGAGCGCG
>DATABP010000255.1:0-1545 GCA_036259515.1 Thermoanaerobaculia bacterium
GAGCTGTCGGTCGGCATGCGCGTCCGCTTCCACGAGGAGCAGGGCCACGAGGGCCCGCAGGCGAGCACCGTCGAGATCCTCGGCGGCCCCCGCAGCCTCCACGACGGCAAGGAGGTCGCCACGCCGGAACGGCGGCCGTAGCGGGCGAGCTCTACAATTCCGGCGCCGATGCCGACGGTGCTCCGCAACGTCTGGTCGAAGAGAACGCAGAGCGCTTGGAGAGGGCTTGGGATGAGCACTTCAGAGCCTAGACCGGGCGAGCGGGTGCGCGACGTGCGCTTCACCGACGACCTGCTCGTCGTCGACCTGGCGGACGGGCGCACCGTGTCGGTGCCGTTGGCGTGGTACCCGCGCCTCATGGCGGCGACCGCGGAGCAGCGTGCGGATTGGCAGGTCTCCGCCGCCGGCTTCGGCATCCATTGGCCCGCGATCGACGAGGACCTGAGCACCTCCGGCCTCCTGCGCGGCGCCCCGGCGGCGCGGGCGCGCCACCGCGCCAGCGCCTGAGCCGTCTCAGTCGGCCGGCGCGGTCAGCGGCTCGACGCAGTCCGGCTCGTCGTAGCTGGCGGTGTTGACCTGGCGGCCGACCGGGCGGAGCGCGAGGTCGCGGCCGTCGGCGCGGGCGATCATCGCGCGCAGCTCCACGGGGTCGCTCACCTCGGGGTCCAGCCAGGCCGACCAGTCGGCGGGGTCGAGGATCGCCGGCATGCGGTCGTGGAGCGGGGCGAGGTGGGGCGACGGCTCGGTGGTGAGAATGGTGTAGGTGTCGAGCCTGCCGCCGCCGTGGCGCCAGCGCGACCACAGGCCGGCAAAGGCGAAGGGGCGGCCGTCCGGCCGGTGGGCCCAGAACGGCTGCTTGCCTCCCGGGTCCTTCTTCCACTCGTAGAAGCCGTCGGCGACCACCAGGCAGCGGTGGCGGCGGAAGACCTCGCGGTAGGCGGGCTTCTCGGCCGCCGTCTCCACCCGGCAGTTGATCATCCGGTTGCCGATCGACGGGTCGTCCGCCCAGTAGGGGACGAGGCCCCAGCGCAGGAGGTGGAGGCGGCGGCGCGGCGGGTCGGGGCGCGGGTCGAGCCGGATCACCGGCGCCTCCTGGGTGGGCGCGATGTTGTAGCGCGGGGCGAGCTCGGGCACCTCGTCGAGCGCGAACAGCTCGGCGACCACCTCGGCGGGGACGGTGAGGGTGTAGCGGCCGCACATCGACGCGGAACGTAGCACGCCCGTCCGTCGTCGCCCGCGGAGCCGGCCGCGAGCCGTCGGGGGCGGCGGCGGCACGAGAAAAATCAAGAGGAACACAGAGGGGGCGGGTTGCCTCGGCTTCGGTCGGGTTCGAGGCGCTGCGCTCAAAGAGCGGCGGAGGAGGCCGCGCGGGCGCTCGCCGGCTCGTCGGCGGGGAAGTCGTCGACCGCCGTCGCCGCTGCCCGCAGCTCGGCGGCGCGGCGCACCGCCTCCGCCGCCGGACCGTCGACGACGCCGGCGGCCACCGCCTCGTCGAGCCGTTCGTCCGGCCGCCCCGGCGACAGCCGGCCGTCGCGGATCGCGCGC
>DATABP010000256.1:0-1944 GCA_036259515.1 Thermoanaerobaculia bacterium
GCAGGCCGCAAGCCAGTACAGACCGATGTAGGTGTTCCCGTCCTTGGTGATGGTGCCGGGTAGTACGCCGGCGAGCACGACGGCGAAGCCGAAGAGGATCGGCATGCCGATCCGCGCCAGCCGCTCGATGCCGCCGGACACCCCCTTCGAGATGATCCAGATGTTGATCGCCAGGGTGAGGACGAAGAAGGCGTAGGGCGTCCACACCGCGTGCTCGGTGGCCGCCGTCGGCCCGATCCCCTGGAACGAGTGGAGGTAGCCGACCATCGCCTCCTGCGTGGTGTGGCCCCAGTAGTCGCCGCTGATCGAGAACCAGGTGAAGGCCAGCGTCCAGCTCTCGATGTAGGTGTAATAGATCATCACCACCAGCGGGATCACCAGGCCGATCACCCCCACGTACTTGGCCGCCGGGTGGCGCCAGATCGCCGCGAACATGCCGGGGATGTGCCCCTTGCGGAAACGGCCGCCGTTCCTCCCGATCCCCCACTCGATCCACATCAGCGGGATGCCGAGGAGGAGGAGCGCGATGAAGTAGGTGATCATGAACGAGCCGCCGCCGTTGCTCGTCGCCTGCACCGGGAAGCGGAGGAAGTTGCCGAGGCCGACGGCGTTGCCGGCCATGGCGAGGATCAGGCCGATGCGCGTTCCCCACGCTTCGTTGGACGTCGTGCCGCTGGTGGTCAAGTGCGGGCTCCTCGAAGCTCGCGGCGCAGGGGGCTCGGCCGGCGCGCGCCGGCGCCGGGCGTGGAGGAGCGGACCTCCCGGCCCGCGAGAGTTGATGGTGGTCACCGGACCGCGGATCATAGCTCCGCCGCGAACGCGCCGTCGCGGGCGCGTAGACTCCGCGGCATGGAGCACCCTCATCCCACCCTCGACGACGTCCGCGCCGCCCGCGAGCGGCTCGGCGACCGCGTGCGCACGACGCCGCTCTGGCGCTGGAGCGGCCGCGAGATCGCCGCGCTCGCCGGGCCCGACACCGACGTGCTGCTCAAGCTCGAGCTGTTCCAGGTCACCGGCACCTTCAAGCCGCGCGGCGCGCTGCTCAACGCGCTGGCGCTCGACGCGGCGGCGCGAGAGCGCGGGCTGACCGCCGTCTCCGCCGGCAACCACGCCATCGCGGTCGCCTTCGCCGCCCACCAGATGGGCACCAGCGCCAAGGTGGTGATGCCGAAGAAGGCGAACCCGGCGCGGGTCGAGACCTGCCGCGCCTGGGGCGCCGAGGTGGTGCTGGTCGACGACGTCCACCAGGCGTTCGCCGAGGTCGAGCGCATCCGCGACGAGGAGGGGCGCGCCTTCATCCACCCCTTCGAGGGCGAGCTGACCACCCTCGGCACCGCCACCCTCGGCTGGGAGATCGCCCGCCAGGCCGAGGACCTCGACGCGGTGATCGTGCCGATCGGCGGCGGCGGGCTGGCGGCGGGGATCGCCTGCGCGGTCAAGCAGGCGCGGCCGGAGTGCGCGGTCTACGGCGTCGAGCCGACCGGCGCCGACACCATGCACCGGAGCTTCGCCGCCGGCGAGCCGCGGAAGGCCGAGCGCCTCGACACCATCGCCGACAGCCTCGCCGGCCGCCGGCTGGCCGAGGAGGCCGAGCGCCGGGTGGGCGAGGCGCTGCGCGGCCTCTTCGACAGCTAGGTGTCGACCGCCGCCAGCCGGGTGAAGGTGGCGAGGTCGGTGTTGGTGCCGCAGACGACCAGCGCCACCTTCCTGCCGCGCAGCCGCTCGGCGAGCGGGCCGACCAGCGCCGCGGTGGCCGCCGCCCCGGCCGGCTCGACGGCGAGCTTCATCTCGCGGAAGAGGAGCGCCATCGACCGCCGCAGCGCCTCGTCGTCGACCAGCACCACGTCGTCGAGGAATCGTCGGCAGAGGGCGAAGGCGCCGGCCCCGGCGTGCGGCGCGGCGAGGCTGTCGGCGATGGTGTCGAGGCGCTCGGCCTTCCGCGGC
>DATABP010000257.1:0-3956 GCA_036259515.1 Thermoanaerobaculia bacterium
GTGCCGCGTTCCATGGATCTCGAAGCCGCTCTCGCGTTGATCGAGTCGCGGCACGGCAAGCGTTGCTTCCTCGACCGGCCGGTGCCGCGGCCGCTGCTCGAGCGGGTGCTCTCCGCCGCCGCCCACGCGCCCTCGTCGCGCAACCTCCAGCCGTGGCGGGTGGCGGTGGTGGCGGGCGCCGCGCGCGACGAGCTGTCCCGCCGCCTGGTCGCCCTCTACGACGCCGGCGAGCCGGTGCGCCCCGACTACGCCAACTCGCCGCCCGACGCCGAGCTGCCGGAGGAGTGGCTGCGCCGGGCGCGCGAGGCGGCGGCCGGGCTCTTCACGGTCAAGGGGGTCGACCGCGGCGACGCCGGTGCGCGGCGCCTCCACACGCGCGAGAACTACCTCTTCTTCGGCGCCCCGGTGGAGATGATCCTCCACCTGCCGCCGCCGCGGGCGCCGGGGAGCTACCTGGCGCTCGGCATGTTCCTCCAGAACGTGATGCTCGGCCTCGCCGCCGCCGGGCTGGGGAGCTGCCCGCAGTACAGCGTCGCCGGCTACCCGGACGCCATCCGCGAGACGCTCGGGCTGCCGGCGGGGACGGTGGTGGTCTGCGGCCTGGCGGTCGGCCATCCCGACCCGACGGCGCCGGTCAACGGCTTCCACCCGGAGCGCGCCGGGCTCGCCGAGTACGCGACTTTCCACGAGTGAGGCGGCCATTCCGTCGCGGTCAGCGCGCCGCCCCGGCCAGGGCGGCGTCGAAACGGGAGAGCACCAGCTCGCGGAGCCGCCGGGCGCAGGCGAGGTAGGCGGCGTCGCCGAGCCCTGCGGGGTCGTCGACGTCGGCCGCCGGATCGAGGACGAGCACCCGGCCGGCGGCCTCCGGCGCCAGCGCGACGGCGGCGGCGCGCTGCTCCTCGGTCATGCAGAAGACCGCCCGCGCCCGGCGCACCAGCTCGGGGGTGAGCGGGCGGGTGCGGTGGGGCGGCGCCGGCACGCCGAGTCGGACGAGCGCGCGGTCGGCCTCCGGCGCGGCGGCACGGCCCGGGCGCGCGGTGGTCCCGGCGCTGGCCAGCTCGCAGCCGGCGGCGGCGAGCTGCTCGGGAGTGAGCCCCAGCCGCGCCGCCACCTGCTGCCGGCAGATCGCCGCCGCCATCGGCGAGCGGCCGGTGTTGCCGCCGCAGACGAAGAGGAAGAGGCCCTGCGGCAGGGTGCCGCCGGCGCGCGCCGCCGCCCGCCGCCGCTCCCAGGAGGGACCGACGGCGAGGAGCGCCAGCGCGGCGAGCACCAGCCCGACCCCGGCGAGCGACGAGGCGCCCGGCAGCGGCTGGCCGGCGAGGGCGGCGAGGAGCAGGCTGGCCGCCAGCCCGGCGAGGAGGCTCGACCCGCGGTTGACCGGCACGCAGTAGGTCAGCTCGCGGCGGTCGAGGTAGATCAGGCTGCCGCAGACGTAGAGCGCCTCGTAGAGCACGCCGATCGCCACCGCCCAGAGCGCCGCCGGGGTGGCCAGGAAGCCGGTGAAGCCGTAGGCGATCTCGCCCGCGGCGCGCGCCGCCCCCGGCGAGACCCCCGCCAGCGCCGGGCCGGCGAGCGCCGCCGCCCCCAGCGCGGCGACCAGGAGCGGCATCGCCGCCAGGTGCTCGTCGACGAAGAAGGCGCGGTTGACCGTCTCGTCGGCGACCTTGGCGCGCCGGCTGAGCACCAGGAAGCGCCCGACGTAGCCGGCGAGGTAGGCGCCGAGGCTGAGCGCCGCCAAGCCCTCCAGCCGGCCGTCGCCGACCTCGGCGAGCGCCAGCGCCACCGCCCCGAGGCTGAGCGCCAGCGCGCCCCACGCGTACGCCGTCACCCGCCGCCGGCGGAGGAGGTCGACGAGCGGCGAGAGCGCCAGCACGCCGCCGCGCATCAAGAGCAGGACGAGGACGATCGAGAGCCCGCTGAAGGTGTAGTTGAGGGTGGTGGCGCCGACGATCGCCGCCGTCGCCAGAGCCGAGACGACCGCCCAGCGCGACGGCACCGGCAGCCAGCCGCGGCGACCGAGCGGCCGGCCACTGCCCTGCCGCCACCAGCCGCTCAAGGCGAGGAAGAGCGGCATCGCCAGCGCCGAGCCGAGCGCCGCGGCGGGCAGCACGGCGAGCCCTGAGGCGGGCGGCGGCACTCCCGGGAGGAGTCCGTCGGTCAGCGCCTTGGCGAGCGCCGCATAGGGGACGTAGAAGACGAAGTAGCCGAGCGCGAGGCCCCAGATGACCAGCGCCGGCGAGCGCAGTGCTCGATCCATCCCCTCCTCCACCAACGTCTCGCCCGGGCCGCGTGCTGCGCGGCGGGAACGGTGTGGTTGCCGCGATGGCGCGTGTTATACCATTTCTCATGTGAAGCATCAAAGGAACGCTGCGCCCTCCCGTCCCGACCGCCGGCCCGGCGGCCGGCCCGACGCTCCGGCCTGACGCTCCGGCGCGCCGCCTCGCGGTGAACGTCCTCCACCTCTCCTGGGACCCGCTGTCGGGAGCGCCCTACCGGCTGGTGCAGGTGCTGCGGCTGGCCGGCGTCGAGGCGCGCCTGGTCAGCGAGGACCGCCGCCACGGCGGCCGGCGCTTCCCGCACGACCTGCTCTACGACGCCGGCCGCGAGCTCCTGGCCGAGCTGATCGACGCGGCGGACGTCGTCCACTACCACAACTGGTGGCGCAACAACCGCTTCTTCGCCGCCCACCCGTGGGCCTGGGAGCGGGTGGCCGGCAAGCCCTCGGTGATCCAGTTCCACTCGCCGCGCGGGTCGTGGCACGAGGAGGCGCTCGCCGAGCCGTCGCTGGTCAAGCTGGTGGTGGCGCAGTTCCACGTGCGGCTCTACCCGGAGTGCCGGCCGGTGCCCAACGCGCTGCCGATCGACGACGAGCTCCACCGGCCGGCCGGGGTCGAGAACCTGCCGCCGAAGATCGCCTACACGCCGCCGATCCTGGGCGTCGACGACGCGGAGGAGGGCTGGTACCGCAAGGGGTACCGCGAGACGATGGAGGTGCTCTCCCGCGGCTTCGACGCCTGCGTCGTCTTCGACCGGCCCTGGGAGGAGGCGATGGCGGCGCGCCGGCGCTGCGACGTGGCGATCGACGAGGTGATCACCGGCAGCTACCACCTGTGCTCGCTCGAGGCGCTGTCGCAGGGGCTGGCGACGGTCGCCAACCTCGACGCGGCGACCGTCGACGCGATCGAGGCGGTCACCGGCACCCGCCGCCATCCGTGGATCGTCGCCGATCCGGGCTCGCTCCACCGCGTGCTCTCCGAGCTGGTGGCCGACCACGACCTGCGGCGGGAGAAGCGGCGCGAGGCGCGGGCGTGGATGGAGCGCCACTGGTCGCCGGCGGCGGTGGCGAGCCACTTCCTCGCCGCCTACGAAGAGGCCCTGGAGCGGCGCGGATGACGTCGGCGGGCGGGCGCCTCCTCGTCGTCGTGCCCTACCGCGCCCGGCGGCGGCACTGGCGGGCGCTCGCCCCGGCGCTGGCCCACCACCTCGACGGCGCCGGCCTCGACTGGCGGCTCCTCGTCGTCGAGCAGGCGGACCGCCGGCCGTTCAACCGCGGCCTCCTGCTCAACGCCGGCTTCGCGCTCGCCGCCGAGCCCGGCGACACGGTGTGCTTCCACGACGTCGACCTGGTGCCCGAGCCGGCCTGCGACTACTCGCCGGTCGACCGCCCCACCCACCTCGCCGCCCACGTCGAGCAGCTCGGCTGGGAGCTGCGCTGGGAGGACCTCTTCGGCGGCGTGGTGCTCTTCCCGGCCGACGACTTCCGGCGCGTCAACGGCTTCTCGAACGGCTACTGGGGCTGGGGCGCCGAGGACACCGACCTGCGGTTGCGCTGCGAGCGGGCGGGCCTCGCCGTCGGCCGCCGCCCCGGCCGCTTCCGCTCGCTCGCCCACCGGCCGGCCGGCGACAGCGACCGCCTGCGGCGCGCCGCCGCCTCGCCCGAGACCGCCGTCAACCGG
>DATABP010000258.1:0-5023 GCA_036259515.1 Thermoanaerobaculia bacterium
GGGCGGGGTCTCGGCGGTGTCGCGGTCGGCGAGGCGGGCGTCGAGGCGGCTCATGCGCTACGGCTGCGGGGCGGCCTCGGTGAACTCGCGGTACTGGTCGCGCTGCTCGGGCGGGATCGCCTGCCGCACCTCGACCGCGAAGCCGTCGCCCGGCGCGTAGTCGACGTCCTGGAGCGTGTGGGTCACCGCGCTCTCGGTGCCGGGCGCGATCCCCGACACGTCGACCCAGATGCGGTAGGAGGTCTTGACCTGACGCTGGGCGTCGGCCTGCTCGACGTCGAGGGTGAGGCCGGGCAGGCGCTCGTCATTGTCGTTGCGGACGAGGACGTCGAGCACCACGTCCTGGCGGACGGCGGGCGCGGGCGCGGCGGGCTCCGCGGCGGGTTCCGCCGGCTCGGCGGTCTCGCTCGGCGCGGCGGCGGCGTCCGCCTCCGCGGCAGCGGCCTCGGGCTCCTCCGCCGGCGCCGTCTCCGGCGTCGCGATCGGCTCCTCGCGCACCAGGAAGCTGTTGAGCTGGGCGTGGTAGCCGGCGCGGAGCGCGCTCACCCGCTCCTCGGGCGACGGCTGGGCGCAGGCGGCGACCAGCGCGGCGAGCGCCAGGACGGTCGACGCCGCGACGGCGGGCACGGGACGGGGGCTCATCCGACCTCCTTTCCGACGGTCTCGGTCTCGGGCGCCAGGCTGGCGGGCGGCGCGGCGGACGCGCTGTCGGCCGACCGCCCGGCGGCGGCCTCCCGGCGGACGGCTAAGTCCTTGCGCGCGAAAAGATTGTACCGGAGGATGCACCAGATCGCCGACACCCCGTCGCGCCAGCCGATCTTCTTGCCCTCGGCGTAGGTGCGGCCGCGGTAGGAGATCGGCACCTCCCAGATGCGCGCCCCGCGGCGGGCCATCTTGGCGGTCAGCTCGGGCTCGATGCCGAAGCGCCGCGACTGGAGCTCCACCCCCTCGAGGATCTCCCGGCGGAAGACCTTGTAGCAGGTCTCCATGTCGGTGAGGTTGAGGTCGGAGAGCATGTTCGACAGCATGGTCAGCGCCCGGTTGCCGAGCGAGTGCCAGAAGAAGAGCACCCGGTGCGGCCCGCCCAGGAAGCGCGAGCCGAAGACCACGTCCGCCTCGCCGTCGAGGATCGGCGCGAGCAGCGTCGGGTACTCGCGCGGGTCGTACTCGAGGTCGGCGTCCTGGATCAGCAGGTAGTCGCCGCTGCCGGCGGCGAGCCCGCTCCGCACGGCGGTGCCCTTGCCGGAGTTCCGCTCGTGGAGGACGAGGCGGAAGGGCACCGGGTCGCCGGCCGCCGCCAGCTCGCTGAGGAGCTCGCGGGTGCCGTCGGTCGAGCCGTCGTCGACCACCACCATCTCCAGCTCGAGCCCCGCGGGCAGCGGCGCCGCCGCCACCCGCCGCAACAGCTCGTGGACGGTGGCGCGCTCGTTGTACGCGGGGATGACGACGGACAGCTTCGGCACGGCGGCGCAGTCTACCGCGTCGGGCGCTCGCGGCGACGGCTACCGCCGCTGACCGGCCCGGCGGTCGTGGCGCACGATGTCCCACAGCAGCGCGACGCCGCCGGCCGCCGCGGCGAGGAAGCAGAGCATCGCGAAGCCCGGGTAGCCGAAGAGGCGGAAGGCGGTCTCCACTCGCATCATCAGGGCGGCGCCCACGATCAGCGCGGCGAGCACCACGCCGGTGGTGATCCGGTTCGCCACCTTCTGGACGGCGCGGACGATCTCCGTCTCGTCGATCGCGTCGACCTCGACGCGCAGCCGGTTCTCGGCGAGGTGGCCGAGGATCTGGTTGACCCGCGCCGGGAGCTGCTCGGCGAGCTCCTTGGCCTCGAGCAGGCCGCCGACGACGCTCCCCGGCGACAGGTCGCGCAGCATGCGCCGGCGCATCAGCTCGCCGGCGTGGCGGCGGATCGCCGCGTTGGGGTCGAACCCGGGGTCGAGCTGGCGGGCGATGTGGTCGAGGTTCAGGAGCGCCTTGCCGAGGAGCGACAGCTCCTGCGGCATCCACACCCCGCACTCGCCGGCGAGGCCGGTGAGGTCGAGGAGGGCGCGGCCGACGGCGATGTCCTCGATCGCCGCGTCGCGCAGCGAGAGCACCCGGTAGTCGACCTCGCGGCGGAAGCGGTCGCGGTCGCTGTCGTCGTCGCTCCGGCTCATCGCCAGCGCGTGGTCGGCGACCTCGTCGCTCTTCCCCTCGCCGAGCGCGATCAGCAGCTTGAGCAGTCGGTCGCGCAGACCCGGCGCCACGTGGCCGACCATCCCGAGGTCGATCAGCGCCAGCCGCCCGTCGCGGGTGAGGAGCAGGTTGCCCGGGTGGGGATCGGCGTGGAACAGCCCCTCGACCAGCACCTGCACCAGGTACGCCTCGAACAGCTCGTCGGCGAGCGCCGCGCCGTCGAGCTCGAGGCGGGCGAGCGGCGACACCTCGTCGAGCTTGGCGCCGTCGACGTACTCCATGGTCAGGACGCGCGAGGTCGAGTAGTCGTCGATCGGCCGCGGCACGGTGAGGTGCGGGTAGGGCTCCAGCGTGCGGCCGAGGGCGAGGAGGTTCTGCGCCTCGCGGCGGTAGTCGAGCTCGGCGACGAGCGATCGGCGGAACTCCTCGAGCAGCGCGGCGAGCCGGAAGCGGCGGGCGCGCTCGCTGTGGTCCTGGACGAAGCCGACCAGCCGCTCGATCGCCTCGAGGTCGGCGAGCACCCGGGGCCGGATGCCGGGCCGCTGCACCTTGACCGCCACCGCCCGCCCGTCTCGGAGTGTCGCCCGGTGCACCTGGCCGAGCGAGGCCGAGGCGGCGGGCGTCGCCTCGAAGCTGCCGAACGCCTTCGAGATGCGCACCCCCAGCTCCTCGGAGACGATCTGCTCGACCTCGCCGTACGAGAACGGCTCGACCTCGTCCTGGAGACGCGAGAGCGCCTCGAGGTACGGCGGCGGCAGGAGGTCGCTCCGCGTCGACAGGAGCTGCCCGAGCTTGATGAAAGTCGGCCCTAGCGCCTCGAGGTCGCGCGCCAGGCGCTCGGCCTCCTCCGCGGTCGCCGGCGGCGGCGGCTCGAGGTCGGCGAGCAGCGGGTCCCGCTGCGCCGCCGCCAGCACCTCGGACCGGCCGTACCGCAGCAGCAATCGGGCGATGTCCCGGGTGCGCCGAAGCTGGTCCGCGTCGAGGGCGAGAGCCATGGCGCGGTGCGGAAGAAGCAAGGAGGGTGCCGCGGTCGGGCGGGGAGCCAACGCTTGACATTCGCCGACGGGCATGCAACACTACATCCGGATGAACGGATAGAACATTTTCCCTCCCCATGCCCGCCCCCGCCCTCTTCGACCGCCTCGCCGTCCTCGCCGATGCGGCCCGCGGGCGCGTCCTCCTGCTGCTCGAGGATCAGGAGATGGCGGTTTCCGAGCTGTGCCAGGTCCTCCAGCAGCCGCAGTCGACGGTCAGCCGGCAGCTCAAGGCGCTGTCGGACGGCGGCTGGCTGGCGTCGTGGCGGGAGGGGACGAGCAACCTCTACCGCATGGCCGGAGGGCTCGATCCCGCGGCGGCGGAGCTGTGGCGGCTGGTGCGCGGCGAGGTCGCCGCTCTGCCCGCGGCGCGGCAGGACCGGCAGCGGCGGGCGGCGGTGCTCCGTGCCCGGCGGGCGCGGTCGCGGGAGTTCTTCGCCGAGAGCGCCGGCGAGTGGGACCGGCTGCGGCGCGAGCTGTTCGGCGCCCGCGCCGAGGCGGTGCCGCTCCTCGGGCTGCTCGACCCGGCGTGGACCCTCGGCGACCTCGGGTGCGGCACCGGGGCGACGGCGGAGCTCCTCGCCCCGTTCGTCGATCGGGTGATCGCGGTCGACGAGTCCGACGAGATGCTCGCCGCCGCCGGCGCGCGGCTGGCCGGCCTGCCCGGAGCCGAGCTGCGGCGGGGGGCGCTCGAGGCGCTGCCGGTCGCCGACGGGGAGCTCGACGCCGCGGTGCTGATGCTCGTCCTCCACCACCTCCCCGATCCGGCGGCGGTGCTCGCCGAGGCGGCGCGGGCGCTCGGGCCCGGCGGGCGGCTCCTCGTCGTCGACATGCTCGCCCACGACCGGGTGCGCTTCCGCGAGGAGATGGGGCACCAGTGGCTGGGCTTCGAGCCGGACCGGCTGGAGCGCTGGCTCGCCGTTGCCGGCTTCGCCGCCGTCCGCGTGGCACCGCTCGCCGCCGATCCCGAGGCGCGCGGGCCGGCGCTCTTCGCCGCCACCGCCGCGCGGCCCGCCGCCGCCCGCGCGGCGCACGATTCGCAGACCTCCGACGTCGAACCCGAACGAACCAGCGCGGAGCGATCCGCAGGAGCACCCGCATGACCACCGCGACCCTCGAGACCACCCCTGCCGTCCACCCGTTCGAGGCCGCCCGCCGGGCCGGCCGCGAGCCGTTCAAGGTGCGCGACCTGGGGCTCGCCGCCCAGGGGCGCCAGGAGATCCGCCTCGCCGAGCACGAGATGCCCGGCCTCTTGGAGCTCCGCCGCCGCCACTCCGCCGAGCGCCCCCTGGCCGGCGCCCGGGTGATGGGCAGCCTGCACATGACCGTCCAGACGGCGGTGTTGATCGAGACCCTCGCCGACCTCGGCGCCGACGTGCGCTGGGTGTCGTGCAACATCTTCTCGACCCAGGACCCGGCGGCGGCGGCGGTGGTCGTCGGCCGCGAGGGCTCGCCGGAGGAGCCGAACGGCATCCCGGTCTACGCCTGGAAGGGCGAGACGCTCGACGAGTACTGGTGGTGCACGGTCGAGGCGCTCGAGTGGCCGGACGGCAGCGGCCCGACGCTGATCGTCGACGACGGTGGCGACGCGACGCTGTTCGTGCACAAGGCACACGAGTTCGAGCAGGCGGGGAAGGTGCCGGCCTTCAATCCCGACAAGGAGCCCGAAGAGTGGGGCGTCATCCTCGACACGATCACGCGCGAGCTGAAGAGCCGCCCGGGCACGTGGACGAAGATCGCCACCGGCATCCGCGGCGTCTCCGAGGAAACGACGACCGGCGTGCATCGTCTCTACGAGATGATGAAGAACG
>DATABP010000259.1:0-1645 GCA_036259515.1 Thermoanaerobaculia bacterium
GTGGTGGGGGCGGCGGGCGGCCTCGGCGGTGGTCCAGCCGGTCAGCTCCTCGGCCACCGGGTTGAGGTACTCGACGCGGCCGGCGGCGTCGGTGGTGATCACCCCGTCGCCGATCGAGGCGAGGGTGGTCTCGGCGAGCTCCTTCTCGGCGTGGAGCGCGACGACCTTCTCCTCGTAGGCGCGGGTGGTGTGCGCCAGGAGGTTGCGCAGGATGGCGTTCTCGAGCTCGGGGTCGGGCCTCACGCCGCGGGCTCCTCCTCCGCGAGCAGCACGAGGATCGCGGTGTGGTTGTAGAAGGCCGGGCCGCCCGCGGGGGTGGGGCCGATCTCGCCGAAGCTGAAGAAGCCGGACAGCGGGACTCCGCCCAGGGCCCGGTGCACCGCCGCCACCTCGCGGCGGGCGCCGTCGCCCAGCACCGCCTCGCGGCCGACGCAGGAGTAGAGCACCGCCGCCTCGGGCGACGCCTCGCCGCCGGTGCCGGCGAGCGCGGCGGCGCGGGCGACCAGCGACGCCTCGTTGCCCATCCCCAGCCGCACGCGGTCGCCGGTCTCGACCTCGCCCCACAGGGTCACCGCGCCCGGCGGATCGTCGAAGAAGCGCATCGAGCGGTAGAGGCCGCTCCGCTCCGGCGCCGGGCCCTCGACGATCAGCGGGAAGCGCCAGGAGGTCTCGGGCAGCGGCGCCAGCCGGCCGTCGACGGTGAAGAAGCGGCGGTAGAAGTCGACCGCCGGCTCCCCCTCGATCTCGTGGAGCACCTTGCCGGCGGCGCGGGTGACGGTGTAGACCGGGCTCGCCGGGTCCCAGCCGCGGACCACCTCGAGGTGGGCGCGCACCCCGGAGAGCGCCACCGCCAGGCAGGCGGAGTCGAACACCCGGCCGTCGGCGAACACGCGCGCGCCCTCGCCCTCGATCGGCTCGGCCTGCGAGGCGAGGCCGCCGGCGACCGGCGGCGGGCCGGCGACGCCGCGGCGGGCGAGCTCGCGCCGGACGACGGCGAGCGCCGGCTCGGCGGGGAAGCGCAGGCCGTCGGCGACCACCAGCACCGGGGTGCCGGCGGCGAGCTTCTCGGCGCAGGCGGCGAGGCGGGCGGGGTCGGGCGGCCGCTCGACGCTCCCCGGCACCACCTCGACCTCGGCGCCGTGCCCCGGCACGTCGAAGCGGAAGAGGTGGAGGACGCCGCCGGCGGCGAGCGAGCCGGCGACGAACTGGGTCACCGCCTCGCAGCCGGCGACGCGGGCGGCGGGGAAGCGGCGGCCGAGCGCGGCGACGGTCGCCTCCAGGCCGTCGCCGGGCGGCAGGTAGCCGAGGACGAGGTCGGCGTCGTCCCAGCCGGCGAGGGCGTCGAGGCCGGCGAGGGGGGCGGGGTCGCCGTTCGTCGGCTGCGGCGCCGGCGTGCCGGCGGCGGGCGGGCGGAGGGCGAGCGGGACGACCAGGCTGTGCATCGCGCTCGCGCCTCTCTCCGCCGGCCCCTAGTCGAACCCGGCGTCGTGGTGCTCGCCGTAGACGCGGCGGAGCGCGTGGGCGATCTCGCCGAGGGTGGCGCGGGAGCGCACCGCGTCGAGGATCGGCGGCATCAGATTGCGATCCTCCTGCGCCGCCTCGGCGAGCTGCCGGGTGGTCTCCGCGGCCCGGGCGGCGTCGCGCC
>DATABP010000260.1:0-2267 GCA_036259515.1 Thermoanaerobaculia bacterium
CGCGGCGGGCGCCGCCTGCACGCCGGGGATCGCCAGCCGCTGGCCGATCTGGAGGCGCGACGAGCGCAGGCCGTTGGCGCGCATGATCGCGGAGGTGGTGGTGCCGAAGCGGCGGGCGATGGTCCACAGGCTGTCGCCGCGGCGCACCCGGTACTCGCCGCCGTTCGCCGCCAGCACCGCGCCCGGCTCGGGGCTGCGGTAGCCCTCGACCGCGCCGCTGCCCAGCTTGGCCACCACGTAGTCGACGTAGGGGTCGGGGAACAGCACGACGTGGAAGTGCGGCGGGTGCCGCTCGCGCGCCGCCTCGAGGACGCCGCGGCGCTCGAGGTTGAGGAGCGCCTGCTCCAGCCAGGAGCGGCAGGCGCGGGGGATGCCGCTCACCCGCAGGTCCATCGCCATCCCGGTGGGGTGGACCGACAGCGGCGAGGAGTTCGAGGGCTGCCGCGTCTTCGGGCGCACCAGGCTGGTGACCATCAGCTTCTGGCCGCAGGCGTCGCGGTACTGGTCGCCCAGCCGCTCGACGAACAGCTTGACCTCCGGCCGCGCGTAGGGCTGCGACACCGTCCACTTCACCGAGTAGTCGGAGTTGCCGGTCAGGCGGACCAGCTCGCCGCGGGCGATCATCGCCTCGACGTCGTCGTCGTCGTAGGCGTAGGTGAAGCCGTGTTCGTTGGCGGCCTCGACCTGGCGCAGCAGGCTGGGGCGCGAGGGGGTGAGGCTGGCGGCGTGGGCGAGGGCGGGGACGAGGACGGCGGCGGCGAGCGCCAGCGCCGGGAGCCCCGTCCGGACGAAGGGCTTGCTGATGAACTGCGGCTCCGCAGACAGGGCCTTGGTGTCCAAAGCTCCGATACCTCCGGTCGGCTTTGGCACTGTCTCGGGTGAGCCGATACCCGGCCGGGCGGTATCGAGTCTCGCCGAACAGCGCTCTCAGTGACAGATCGAGAGTCCAGTTTCTCCCGCTGGGATGGGAGTTTACCGGGTCGTGACCGGCGAAACAAGCGGTCGCGGCAGCGAATTTCCGCTTCTTTCGATCGCCGCCGCGCGGGGGGCGCGCCGTCCCGTCGCCGGGTGCGGCAGTCACTTCATCGATGAGCCCCGGCGTCGCCGCGACGCCGATCGATCATCCCCCGGCGGCGCCCGCCGCGGCGCCGTCCCACCCTGGAGGAGACCGCATGCGCTCCCTGCTCGCCGCCGGCGCCGCGCTGGCCGTGGCGCTCGCCGCCGCGCCCCCCGCCGCCGCCCAGCCGTGCTTCGTCTTCGTACACGGCAAGCAGACCAACACCGACACCTTCACCTCCTACGGCGCCGCCCGCAACTACTGGGTCAACGGGGCGAACGACTTCGTCCGCACCGCGACCCGCAACTTCGCCGCCTCCTACTACGTGGTCGGCTACAACGGCACGCGGCCGTACTGGGAGCCGCAGGCGGCGGGCGAGGTGGCGAACGAGATCGTCAACGCCACCAACGGCGGCGCCGACGGCGGCGGCCGGCGCTGCGCCCGCACCTGGGCCGGCGGCGGCACCTTCTGGGTGATCGCCCACTCGATGGGCGGGCCGGTGATGGACTTCATCCTCGGCAACAACGACGCCTCCGACCCGAACTTCGACCTCAACGGCCCCTACGGCACGGCGGCGCAGCGGATCTCGCTGGTGGTCACGCTGTCCGGAGCGCACCGCGGCTCGGAGGGGGCCGACGCGGTGTGCGGCGCCTCGAACCCGTTCTGCAACTTCGCGGCGCAGTTCATCCAGGGCTGCGACGACGCCACCTGGTGGCTGCGCAGCTCGGACGACGTGCAGGTGAAGACCTACGCCAACGCGCCGGCCCGGAACGTCTACCTGACCGGCGGCTGGGAGGCGATCTTCGGCGCCTCGGCCTGCCTCTCCGGCGAGGACGACGGGGTGGTGCAGTACGCGTCGATGTACGCCTGCGGCGGCAGCGCCACCGCCGGCTACGACAACTCGAACGTCTGCGGCAACGGCTTCAAGCAGGAGGCGGTCGGCTTCCTCAACCTCGACGCCGGGCACGAGAACCACAGCGACATCCGCGACGCCGCCGACTCCGACGACCGCCGCCAGGTGCCGAACGGCATCTGGCTGTGCGGCGGCGTCCCCTGCGCGCCGAACACCACGGTGCAGACCTCGATGACCAGCGCCGCCCTGGTGAGCATCCTGTGGTGAGCGAGAGGAGAGACCACGTGAGCCGCATCGCCGATCCCGTCCGCCGTGTCCGCGCCGCCCTCCCGGCGGCCTTCGCCGCCGCCGCCGTCG
>DATABP010000261.1:0-2813 GCA_036259515.1 Thermoanaerobaculia bacterium
GGCCTGGAGCCCCTCGGCGCCGAGGCCGCCGATCGACGGCCGCACCGCGCCGGCGGCGGCGAGCTTCTCCGCCGGGTAGCTGTGGGCCAGCGCCAGGGTGGCGAAGCCGGCGGCGGCCGCCGCCGCCAGCCCGGTCGGCGAGTCCTCCACGGCGAGCACCTCGTGCGGGTGGATCAGGCGCTCGGGGAGCGGCGGGCGCGAGTTCATGCCGGCGATGGCGGCGAGGTAGCCGGCCGGGTCGGGCTTGCCCTCCGGCACGTCCTCGGCGCCGATCACCACCTTGAAGCGGTCGGCGATCCCCGCCGCGACGAGCGCCCCGTGCACCTCCTCGGACAGCGCGCCGCTGACCAGGGCGAGCACCCAGCCGCGGCCGGCCGCCTCGACGACCAGCTCGGCGGCGCCGGGGAAGAACGGGTGCCCGTGGCGGCGCACGTGCTGGAGGTAGTAGGCCGACTTCCGCGCCACCAGCCGCGCCAGCCGGCCGGCGTCGGCGGGCCGCCCGCGGTCGGCGAGGACGCGGGCGAAGGTGCTCCTGTCGTTGAGGCCGAGGAGGCGGCCGTAGTACTCGTCGCGGGAGACCTCCATCCCCTCCTCGGCGAGCACGCGCTGGAGCATCGCCAGGTGGAGCGGCTCGTCGTCGACGAGGACGCCGTTGAAGTCGAAGACGACCGCCCGCAGCATCGCTACTCCGGCGGCTCGATCGCCCGCTCGTAGGCCGCGCGCTGGCCGTCGGTCTCCTCCACCGTCACCGTCATCCGCGCCACCGCGCCGCCCAGGAGCCCCGGCGCGAGCTGGCGCCAGAGGTGCCGGGCGAGGAGCTCCATCGAGCTGTTGGCGAGCGGCAGGAGCAGCACGTCGGCGGCGGGCAGGCGGTAGCGGCGGTCTCCGTAGACGACCTCGATCTCGTCGTCCCGGTGGTCCCAGGCGAGGAGCGGGCAGGCGGCGGGCAGGAGCGTGCGGCTGTCGAGGCCGCGGCACAGGGCGCGGATCGCCTCCTTGACCGCGTCGAGGTCGGCGAGGAGGCCGAGCTCGCCGACCTCGCGCCCTTCGAGCTCGACGGTCACCCTGTAGTTGTGGCCGTGGAGCAGCTCGGCGCGTTCGGGGTCGAAGACGGTGAAGTGGGCGACCGAGAACTTGAAGTCCTCCTTGGCGAGGTGCAGGCGGAAGGTCTCCTCGGCGGCCATGGGCGGATGTTACCCCGGCGCTCGACTAAGATCGCCCGGCCATGCACGACAGAACGATCTCCCGCCGGGGCCCGCTCCGGGCGCCGCGCCGTCTGGCCGTCCGCACCCTCGTCCTCGCCGTCGCCTTCCTCGCCGCCTCTCCGGCGGCGGCGCGGCGCCCGTTCGCGCCGCCCGGCGCCGAGCCGCGGTACATGCCGGCGCGCGCCTACGACCTCCTCCACCGCGAGCTCGACCTCGCCTTCGACCGGGACGCCGAGACGGTCTCCGGCACCGCCGTCAACGTGCTGACGCCCCTCCTCCCCGGCACCCGCGCGATCGACCTCCACGCCGTCGACCTCGACGTGCGGAGGGTGACCGTCGACGGCGCCGAGGCGGCGTGGGAGGAGCTGCCGGACGACCGCGCGCTGCGCGTCGAGCTGGGGCGGGCGGTCGATCCCGGCACCGAGGTGCGGGTGGCGGTCGAGTACTCGGCGCGCCCGACGGCCGGGCTCTACTTCGTGGGCCCGGACGAGGGCTACCCGGACAAGCCGGCGCAGGTGTGGTCGCAGGGCGAGAGCGAGCTCAACCGCCACTGGTTCCCGAGCTGGGACTTCCCGAACGACCGCGCCACCACCGCCGCCGCCTACACCGTGCCGGCCGGCTGGCGGGCGGTCGGCAACGGCCGGCTGGTCGGCGTCGACGAGCTGCCGGACGGGCGCCGCACCTTCCGCTGGGAGATCGACCAGCCGCACGTCAACTACCTGGTGTCGATCGTCGCCGGCGAGCTGGTCGAGGTCGCGGACACCCCCTGGCGCGACGTGCCGATCGTCTACTACGTCCCCCCCGGCCGCGAGGAGGAGGCGCGCCGCTCGTTCGGCAGGACGCCGGAGATGATGGAGTTCTTCTCCACCTCGACCGGCGTGCCCTACCCGTACGACAAGTACGCGCAGTCGACCGCCGTCGACTTCATCTGGGGCGGCATGGAGAACGTCTCCGCCACGACGCAGACGATCGGCACCCTCCACGACGAGCGGGCGGCGACCGACGTGTCGTCGGACGGCCTGGTCGCCCACGAGCTGGCGCACCAGTGGTTCGGCGACCTCGTCACCTGCCGCGAGTGGGCGCACTGCTGGCTCAACGAGGGCTTCGCCACCTACTTCACCGGCCTGTGGTTCGAGCACGACCGGGGCGCCGACGGCCTCGCCTGGGAGGTGTGGGACTGGCGGGGCTCCTACTTCCGCGAGGACGCGCGCGAGTACCGCCGCCCGATCGCCACCCACCGCTACCCCTTCCCGATGGCGATGTTCGACGCCCACCTCTACGACAAGGGCGCGCTGGTGCTCCACATGGTGCGCGACCTCGTGGGCGACGACGGCTGGTGGCGCGGCATCCGCCGCTACCTCGACGAGCACGCCGGCACCACGGTGGTCACCGCCGACTTCCAGACCGCGATGGAGGCGGCCACCGGCGTGCCGCTGGGGCCGGTCTTCGACCGCTACGTCACCGGCGCCGGGCACCCGGAGCTGGCGGTCGCCTGGAGCTGGGACGCCGAGCGCGGTATGGTGCGCCTCACCGTCGAGCAGACGCAGGAGACGGATGCCGGGAGCGGCCTCTTCGCCTACCCGGTGGAGCTGGCGCTGGTCGGCGCCG
>DATABP010000262.1:0-3734 GCA_036259515.1 Thermoanaerobaculia bacterium
CTGCTGGCGGCCGCGCTCGCCGCCGCGCTCGCCTTCGCGCCCCAGGCGGCGCCGGCCCAGCCGAAGGGCCGGCCCGCCGCCTCGCCGCTGGCCGACCTGGAGGTGGACATCCCGTACACGAGGTACGTGCTGAAGAACGGCCTGACCTTGATCGTGCACGAGGACCGCAAGGCGCCGATCGTGGCCGTGAACGTCTGGTACCACGTCGGCTCGAAGAACGAGCCGAAGGGGCGCTCGGGCTTCGCCCACCTCTTCGAGCACCTGATGTTCAACGGCAGCGAGCACTACGACACCGACTACTTCCGCGGCCTCGAGGACATCGGCGCCACCGACGTCAACGGCACCACCAACGAAGACCGCACCAACTACTTCCAGAACGTGCCGACGCCGGCGCTCGACCGCGTGCTGTTCCTCGAGTCCGACCGCATGGGGCATCTCCTGGGCGCCATCGACCAGGCGAAGCTCGACGAGCAGCGCGGCGTGGTGCAGAACGAGAAGCGGCAGGGCGAGAACGAGCCCTACGCGGTGGCCTGGGAGCTGATCACCAAGGCCACCTTCCCGGCCGGCCACCCCTACTCGTGGACGGTGATCGGCTCGATGGAGGACCTCGACGCCGCCTCGCTGGAGGACGTGCAGGAGTGGTTCCGCGGCTACTACGGCCCGAACAACGCGACCATCGTGGTCGCCGGCGACGTCGACGCCGCCACCGCCCGTGCGAAGGTCGAGGAGTACTTCGGCGACATCCCGCCGGGCCCGCCGGTGGCGCGCTGGGAGCACTGGCCGGCCAAGCCGACCCAGGAGCGCCGGGCGCGAGTCGAGGACCGGGTGCCGCAGTCGCGCCTCTACATGGTGTGGAACGCGCCGGGGATGACCCATCCGGACGTCGACTCGCTCGACCTCCTCTCCGACCTCCTCGCCGCCGGCAAGTCGTCGCGCCTCTACAAGCGGCTGGTCTACGACGAGCGGATCGCCACCCAGGTCAACGCCTTCGTCGACTCGCGCGAGATCGCCACGCTGTTCACCCTGATCGTCACCGCGGCGCCGGGCGTCGAGCTCTCGCGCATCGAGAAGGCGGTCGACGAGGAGATGGCGAAGCTCCTCGCCGAGGGGCCGTCCGCGGCCGAGGTCGAGCGCGCGGTGAACCGCCAGGTCGCCGCCTTCGTGCGCGGCGCCGAGCGGATCGGCGGCTTCGGCGGCAAGAGCGACGTCCTCGCCCGCTGCCAGGTCTACGAGGGCGATCCCGGCTGCTGGCAGCGCCACCTCGCCAACTTCCGCGCCGCCACCCCGGCGTCCTTGGCCGCCGCCGGCCGCGAGTGGCTGTCCTCCGGCCGCTACCTCTTGGAGGTGGTGCCCTACCCGCAGCTCGCCGCCGCCGGCGAGGGCGTCGACCGCTCGACCGTGCCGCTGGCCGGCGAGCCGCCGGCGCCGGAGTTCCCGGCGCTCCAGCGGGCGACGCTCTCGAACGGCCTCGAGCTGATCGTCGCCGAGCGCCACGCGGCGCCGACCGTGCGCGCCTCGCTGGTCGTCGACGCCGGCTTCGCCGCCGACCAGTTCGGCGCCCCCGGCACCGCCAGCTTCGCGATGGACGTGCTCGACGAGGGCGCCGGCGAGCGCGACGCGCTGGCGATCTCGGACGAGCTCGCCCGCCTCGGCGCGACGCTCAACACCGGCTCCGACCTCGACGCCTCGTCCCTGACGATGAACGCGCTGGCGGCGAACCTCGCCCCCTCGCTCGCCCTCCTCGCCGACGTGGCGCTCTCGCCCTCGTTCCCCGAGAACGAGATCACCCGCCTCAAGGCCGAGCGGCTGGCGGCCATCCAGCGCGAGAAGGTGTCGCCGATCCCGATCGCGCTCCGGGTGATGCCGCGCCTCCTCTTCGGCGAGGGCCACGCCTACGCCACGCCGTGGACCGGCAGCGGCACCGAGGCGGCGATCCAGGCGCTCGGCCGCGACGACCTCGTCCGCTTCCACCAGACCTGGTTCAAGCCGAACAACGCCACCCTGGTGCTGGTCGGCGACACCACGCTGGCCGAGGCGCGGCCGCTCGTCGAGCGGTTGTTCGGCGGCTGGCGGCAGGGCGACGTGCCGCGGAAGAACCTCGCCACCGTCGCGGACCGGCCGGAGCCGGAGGTCTACCTCATCGACCGCCCGGGCTCGATCCAGTCGGTGATCCTCGCCGGCCACGTGGCGCCGCCGCGGTCGAGCGACGCCGAGCCGGCGCTCCAGTCGGCCAACGAGGTGATCGGCGGCGGCTTCGTCTCGCGCCTCAACATGAACCTCCGCGAGGACAAGAGCTGGTCCTACGGCGCCGGCAGCTTCGTCTTCGACGCCCGCGGCCAGCGCGCCTGGCTGGCCTTCGCGCCGGTGCAGTCGGACCAGACCGGCCCCTCGATGGCCGAGGTCTCGAAGGAGCTGACCGGGCTCCTGAACGGCTCGCCGGTCACCGAGGCCGAGCTGGTGCGGATCAAGAAGGACCGCGTGCTCTCGCTCCCCGGCTCCTGGGAGACCAACGCCGCGCTCGCCAACGCGATCGAGGAGATGGTGCGCTACGAGCTGCCGGCCGACTACTGGAGCCGCTACCCCGGCGAGGTGGCCGCGCTCGACCGCGACGACGTCCAGAGCGCCGCCGGCGAGCTGATCCGCCCCGGCCACCTGGTGTGGCTGGTGGTCGGCGACCGCGCCAAGGTCGAGGAGCAGATCCGCGCCGCCGGCTTCGAGGACATCCGCTACCTCGACGCCGACGGGCAGCCGATCGGCGACTAGCCGGAGGCACCGCTCCGCGCGGCCTCACCGGGCCGGCTCGCCTCCGGGCGGGCCGGCCCGCTTTTCGTTGGGCTCAGTCGCCGTCGGCCGGTCGCAGGTCGGCGGTGCGCCACACCCACTCGCCGCCGTCGACGTCGACGCGCACCACCCAGGCGCCGGTGTCGCTCTCCTGGCCGACCAGCTCCTCGATCGTCGCCGCCTGCCCGACCCAGGGCTCCATCCCGGGGTCCCAGTTGTCGACGCCGTCGATCGGGCGGTGGCGGCCGAGGCGGACGCGGTCGCCGACCGCGTGGCCGTCGAACGGCCGGCGCGCGGCGGCCTCGCGGAGCGCGTCCGACGGCTCGATCTCGCGCACCGAGAGGCGGAAGGCGCCGGGCGTGCCGTCGCGCTCGTCGAGCTGGAGGTACACGGCGGTGTCCTCCTCGCTGAGCCAGTCGATGCGCGGCTCCCAGTCCTCCGCCTCGCGGTCGTCGTTCATCGCCAGGAGGTCGCCGCCGGCCGCCTCGGAGTAGAGCCACAGACGGGTGTCGAGCGGCAGGGCGGAGGCCTCGATCCGATAGGCGTGGCCGGCGCGGGCCGCGAAGCGGAGCCACTGCGGCGCCCCGGACGGCAGCGAGCCGGCGACCTCGACGCCGACCTCGACCGGCGTCGCGCTCGCGCGCTCGCCGGCGGCGGCGATCGAGACGGCCTCGGGGAGCTCGAGGAGCGAGACGGTGTACTCGCCGCCGCGGTCGCCGTACTCGCGGAGCTGGATCCGATAGGTGCCGTCCGCCGGCGCCAGCCAGTCGATGCGCGCGTCGCGGCCGGCGCCGAAGTCGTCGTTCTCCGCCAGCGTCCCACCCTCCGCGTCGAGCAGGGTGAGCTGGCTGTCGAAGTCTCCCATGCCGGTGGCGCGGACGACGTACCCCCGCCCCGCGGCGGCGGCGAAGGTCAGCTCCTGCACCCGGCCGGGGTCGAGGGCGCCCGCGACC